>CABQXG010000153.1 GCA_902468045.1 uncultured Collinsella sp. | reverse complement strand
ATCTGCTGAGCTATGTTGCCGTGGGTGCGCGCTCGGTCGAGAACCAGGAGCATCGCCTGGTGTCGAGCGGCATTTCGGTACCCGTCGGCATGAAGAATCCCACTGCCGGCTCTACCACCGTTATGCTCAACTCCATTTATGCCGCGCAGGCGCACCAGAGCTTCATCTTCCGCAACTGGGAGGTCGAGTGTGACGGCAACCCGCTCGCGCACGCCGTCATGCGTGGCTACATCGGTCTCGACGGTCGCACCTACCCCAACTATCACTACGAGCACCTCGAGCGCCTGGCCGAGCGCTATACCGAGCACGCCGGCTACGCCAACCCGGCGGCGGTCATCGACTGCAACCACGACAACTCGGGTAAGCGTCCGCTGGAGCAGTATCGCATTTGCAAGGAAGTGCTCGACAGCTGCCGCCGCAACGAGTCCATCTCCAAGCTGGTCAAGGGCTTTATGATCGAGTCTTACCTGGAGGACGGCAACCAGCCGGTCGACGGCGGCGTCTTTGGTAAATCGATCACCGACCCGTGCCTGGGCTGGGAAAAGACCGACTACCTCATCCACGAGATCGCGGAGCGGATTTAGAGTTACGGCGTTTTACCAAACGCCGTAACCGGCCGACGCTGCGCGGGCCGCACCTGTACAATCTGACGTTCAACTTCAAGGGCGCGACCAGAAGGCCAGCGCCCTTTCGTTTGATGCGGCAGTTAGGGACGTTCTTTTTCTGCCGGCAGTCAGGGACATTCCTTGGGTAGTCATTGGGGACGTTCTTGCTTGACTAGTCAAACAAGAACGTCCCCAACGGCTAGTCGTTTAAGAACGTCCCCAACGACTACCCGGGGGAGTTGCCTTCCCTCGTGGCGGTCTTCTAGCAGTAAAACCAAGTGAGTAGACTTTTTGCAGGAGACCAAGCACGCCCAAAACGACGCGGCTCTGGCCTGCGGTTTTATTGAGCATTTGTCGCGATGTGCTCGGCAGGTTCAAAAAAGTCTACTCACTTGTATCTGAGACGCACCAGGTAGGCAAAAACCGCCGCGAAAAGGCCCCTGGTCCCTTCGCGGCGGTCATACGCCTCTGATTTTGTGACGATTTTGCCCGCTTGTTACTCGCTGTAGCGGGTGGCGATGGCAGCTTGTACCATGCCGGTGCTCATGAGATAGGTCACCAGGAAGTAGCCGCCATAAGCTGCCAGGAAGATTGCACAGGTGAGGCCAACGGTGCCGCCGATGCTCATATTTCCGAAAATACTCACCAGCTCGATGATCACCTTAAGTGCCACAAAGGAGTGTGCCAGGCCCACTGCCAGCGGGAACAGGAAGAATACCGCCTGTTGCGCCATCACCGAATGGCGAATCTGGCGGTCGTCGCAGCCGATCTGTGCCAGCACACGATAGCTGCGGCTGCCGTCGGCCACGTTGGAGAGTTGCTGGATCGATAGAATCGCCGCGCATGCAACAACCAATACAAAGCCGATGTAGATGGCTAGGTAGCTAATAAGACCGTTCATTTGCGCTGCTTGCGTGTACATCTCGGAGCGTGTGATGAAGGTTCCCCACGACCCCGGCTCCTTGCCGTCAACGAGCAGATTGTCGAGCACAGTGTATTTAATGCTCTCGTCTGCCTCGGTCGTATCCATCCCCTGTTTGTAGTTAACGAGCAGGCTACTGGAATACGGCTGCAGATTAAGTTGGGACAACAGCTCGTCGGCAACGACGACGGTACCCCCATTAGTGCCCATCGCCGAGTTGGCGATGGCCGCCGTATCTTCGTCCGACTTATCGGTTGCGGGCTTGAGCGTATGCCCGCCCAAGGTAAGGGTATGGCCGCCAGCCATATACTTGGTGTACAGGTCGACCAGCTCGCCGCCCATATCACACGTGAGCAGATACTGGTCGTGACCGATGTGCACCGGCTCCTTGCCCATCATCTGGCGCAGTTTGTTGTACTGACTTGCCGGCGTCACAGACAGGCCTGTCATGTCGGCATTGCTACCCCCGAACGCCTTGGGAAGCTTTTCGCCCATGATCTTGCACATCTCACTTGGGGTCACCGAAGGATTCGAGCCGCCAACTGGGTAACTCAGATACGAATCGATCTGCACATGCTCACCGGCAACATCGGCGATATTGACCTTCTTGCCGGTCTCGTCGTTGTTGTCCGCCGACTTGCCTTTAATACCGTCTGCAACGTTATCGGGGTCGACACGATCGCCGTGCCATGCGGAGTACAAATCGACCGTACTATCGGCCAGCACCATGCGATCGGCCTCAGACGGATTGACATACTCTTTGTAGTAGTCGAGCGTATCGGGCGCGTAATAGATATACGTCTGCGACATGTCGGCCGGATTATAGCGCTCCAGGTTTTCGTTCATCACGTTGGCAATCGACATACCGCACGTCACCGAAGTGATGGCCAAAAACAGGAGCATCGCGATGACGCCCATCGAAAAGCACACCGTGTTGACCTTGGCCGCAAGCTGGCGCACGGTAAACATGTTGAGGCCGCGCCAATACACGCCGCGCAGGCTCTGCAGCAGCTTAATGAGCATGCCCGAGAGTCCCCAGAACAGGGCAAAGGTGCCCACGGTAACCATAGCGGTCGTAATACCAAACTGGCTCATGGCCTCTTGCAGCTTGCTGTCCGTCGCGGTTAGCGGGAACCCATCACGTAGCAGACGGTAATAGGCCACGCCCACAAGCACCACGCCCACGGCAAAGATGGCAATCGCGATCCAGGGGTTGCGTGTCTTGATGCTCTCGTTGCGACGCTCGGCACCCATAAGCTCAATGAGTTTGGTACGACGCACGGCGCGAAGGTTCAGCAGTAGCGTGAGTACGAACATTACGAGCATGCAGGCAAGGGTCAGGTTGAACGCATGCACCGAGAAAAAGAAGTGGAAATTGGCGATCTGTGTCTTAAAGAGCGAGGCCGTAAAGAACGTCATGAGCTGGGAGAGTCCCACACCCAGTACAATGCCGGCGACAAAGGCGCCGACTGAGACAATCACCGTCTCGAGCGCCATGATCGTGGCGACGCGCCCGCGCCCCATGCCGAGCACCTGGTACAGGCCAAACTCCTTCTTGCGGCGTTTCATGATGAAGTTATTGGCATACACCATTAAAAAGGCCATGACACCGGCCAAAAAGTACGTCAGGTTGCCGAGCATGCTGCCCATAACCTGCGCCAAGCCCTTTTCATCGATTCCGGCGATGTCGACCTGCATCGAGATGGTGTTAAAGGCATAGAAGACCGTGACGCCCAGGGTGAGCGTCAAAAGGTAGACGAGGTAGTCGCGGCCGGCGCGGCGGACGTTACCCCAAGCGAGTTTACAGAGCATCGGAGCCCTCACCGCCCATCATGGCAACGACCTCCATAATGCGGTCGAAGAACTCTCGGCGGTCGGTGTCGCCGCGGCGCAGCTCGGTGAAGATCTTGCCGTCGCGAATGAACAGCACACGGCTCGTGTAGCTGGCGGCAAAGCTATCGTGCGTGACCATGAGCACGGTGGCGCGTAGGCGGCGGTTAAGGGCCTCCAGGCTCTCGAGCAGCAGGCGAGCGCTCTTGGAATCGAGGGCGCCGGTGGGCTCGTCGGCCATGATCATGGTGGGGTCGGTGACGAGCGCGCGAGCCGCGGCAACGCGCTGCTGCTGACCGCCGGACATCTGGTAGGGATACTTGTCGAGCACCTGGCTGATGGACAGGCACGCTGCCACATCCTGCACGCGGGTCGAGATCTCTGCCGAGTTTGTGCGGGCGATGGTGAGCGGCAGGGCGATGTTCTCGCGTGCCGTGAGCGTATCGAGCAGGTTGGAGTCCTGGAAGATAAAGCCGAGCTCCTCGCGGCGGAACTGCGAAAGCTTGGCCTGCTTCATGCGCGTCACGTCCTGACCGTTAATGCGGATCGTGCCGCTCGTGGCGCTATCGATGGTCGACACGCAGTTGAGCAACGTCGACTTGCCCGAGCCCGAAGCGCCCATGATGCCAACAAATTCGCCGCGGTTGACGGTAAAGCTGACGTCGTTGAGCGCGCGGGTCACGTTGCCCAGCGCTCCATATACCTTTTCGAGATGCGCGACCTCCAGTACCGGGGTCGCCATGTGCGTGGTTTGCATACCGAGTCCTTTCTTGCGATTAGTCTACGGCATCCATAGTCGCAAGAAGACGAGTCGGCTACCATCGATATGGCTTACGCTTGCCTTACCGTTGTGTAAGGTAGGGGTAGTCTTTTTGGGACGGGGCTTTTTTAGCTACCCCATCCGAAGCCTTCGAAGCATGAGGCCGCATTTGACATAGGG
>CABQXG010000152.1 GCA_902468045.1 uncultured Collinsella sp. | reverse complement strand
AACGACCAGGCAGCCAAGCTCCAGGCGATACGTGTGCGCCAAACGCAGCAGAAACTCCTCGGGATCATCGGTCAGCAGGATGGCGCACCCCTTGTCCTGCGCCAGCGAGACCAGCTCAGCCTCGGGCTCACGCGTCATCACGACGGCGCCGGCACCCGACTGGACGGCACGGGAAGCAAAATCATTGCCGTCGACGTTTTCACCGGGAAAGGCGACGAAAATCGTCCCTTCCTCGACCTGGCGCGAGTCGATAACGCACCCGCGGCATACCCGATCGGCTTCTCCCGTCACGGTTCGGGCCCCTGTTGCGGCCGCGAGGTTGTTGACGGCGATCTCTATCATTGCAGCTCCCCTGTAAACCTAATAATGCTATCGGCGTATTGTATCCCAGCGCCGCACATGCGTGGTGCAGGGCATGTGAACACCCTCATATGGGACAACAAACAACGCCCCAAAGATTGTAACCCCCTACTTCGTGTGCGGGATACCCAGCACGTCGAGCGCGTTGGCCATAATGGACTGGAACGGCACCGCAGCGGCATCTGAGCCGCTCGGCGTTCCGTCGAGCGTGATATAGCACAGCACCTTGGGCGATTGTGCCGGTGCAAAGCCCATAAAGGACGACATGTAGTTCTCCTTGAGGTAGCCGCCGTTCTCGTCGGCACGTTCGGCCGTACCGGTCTTACCCGCCACGTCATAGCCGTCAACCGCGCCGCCAACGCCCGTTCCCTCGGACACGACCGTCTGCATGCACGATGTCACCTGGGATGCGGCGTCCTCCGAAATCGCGCGCTCGCCTTCACCCCAGTCCTTCTCGTCGCCTTTGCTGGACTTATAGAAGTGCGGTGTCATCATCACGCCGCCGTTGGCGATGCCGCCCACGGCACGTGCGATCTCAATCGGCGAGACGGACAGTGCCTGTCCAAAGCTCATCGAGCCCAGCGTGGCGCCGTCATACTGGTCACGCTCCTTGACGATACCCAGGCTCTCTCCCGGAAAATCGACACCCGAGCT
Organism: uncultured Collinsella sp.; assembly: GCA_902468045.1. Classification (GTDB taxonomy): domain Bacteria; phylum Actinomycetota; class Coriobacteriia; order Coriobacteriales; family Coriobacteriaceae; genus Collinsella. The sequence continues at coordinate 3,296 of CABQXG010000152.1, read as the reverse complement.
GTGACCGATGCCCCACTTGTCCACATAGGCGGCAAAGTCGTCGGCACCGATCTTGCGCCCCACCAGGACAAAGCCCACGTTGGACGAACGGCGCATCATCTCGCGCACATCCATGGTCATGGCATAGTCGCGCTTGTCGGCATCGGTGACGGTATCGTCGCCCACCTTGATGCTCGCCGGCACCTCAAACGACGTACTCGATCGCACGACGCCCAAGTCGAAGCCGGCGCCCGCCACGAGCGTCTTAAAGACCGAGCCGGGCTCGTAGGCGTCGGTGACCAGGCGCAGATTCATATCCTCGGTCTTGGCATTCTCCAGATCGGTCTGGTCGTAGGTCGGGTACGAGCAGGCTGCCAAAATCTCGCCTGTCGTAGGATCGGTGACCAGCGCCGAGCCGTTCTTGGCCTTAGTCTTCTCAACTGCCTCTGCCAGGGCATCCTCGGCCGCACGCTGGATATTGACGTCGAGCGTCGTCACGATATCAACGCCGTCGACCGCAGCCACCTTTTTATAGGCACCGCCCGCGATATAGCTGCCGTCCCTCGCGCGCTCGCGTACGAGAGAACCGTTCGTGCCGGTCAGAAGCTTGTTGTATTGCTTTTCGAGACCCGTCAAGCCGTCGTTGTCTACATTCACTACACCCAGCACCTGCGATGCCAGATTGCCGTATGGATATACGCGCTTCATGGCCTGCTCAAAAAGCACGCCGGGCAGGTTCTTCTTCTCCAGCGCCGCAACATCGTCTTCGTCCACCTGGCGCTTGATATACACCCAGGTTCCATCGGACTCAACGAGCTTGCGGCAGGTCTTTTTATCGATTCCAGTTGCCTTGACCAGCGCCGACACCGTCTTGTCAACATCCTCGACAAGCTGCGGGTTCACGGCGATGTTGCGACATTCGACCGACGACGCCAACACGTTGCCGTTGCGGTCGTAGATGGTGCCGCGTTTGGCATAGAGGGTCTGCGCAAGCAGGCGGCGCGCATCGGCACGCTCGCGCAGTTTATCGGCTTCGACAATTTGATAGTCGGCAAGGCGAAAGACGCCCAAGCCCAAGCCAAGCCCGATGAAGCCCATGACGGCTTTGCGGCGAGGCAGAGGTGCGCCTGTGAGCCATTCGGTCGACGAACTCTTGCGCGACCTGGTGTTATGCACTTGAGGGCCGCCCGAGCCGCGAAGTCGCGACGCCGGGTCGTTGCCACGGGACTGCACGACGTTGTAAGATTGCCGGCCCGTTCCTTGATAACCAGAACGTCCCCGCGACGAGGGACGTCCAGAACCGCGGCCCCCATCGGAACCGCGGCGATAGTCATTTGTCATACTCAGCTACCGTCTTGCTACTGAGCGGTCGCGGTCGCGGTGGCGCCCGCGGCTGCATCCTGCGAAAAGTCAAGTGTAACGCTCTCGCTGGGCTCCACCATGCCATAAGCGCCCGCAAGGTCGCGAATGCGCGTGTCGGCGCCATAGACCGAATGCATGACCTCCAGGTCGGAGCTCTCATCGGTCGCCTTTTCAAGCGTGCTGGTAAGCTCGGCGTTGCTGTTGAGCACCTGGGCCGTAACGCCGGCGAGCGCCACGCGGGCGACGCCGATCGTCATGAAGATAGCCGCAATGATGCAAAACGTTTTAAGAACGCTCATGAAAACCGGGCTTACCGCCTGGTTTGCCTGACGGCCCGCGCCCGTGTAGACATCAAAGCGCGGCGCGCGCTGCTCACGGGGAGCAACGGGGGCCTGCGGCGTCTCACGATAGGCGGGCATGGCGTTCATATCATAGGCGAGTGCTGCGCTTGAAGTGTTGTAGCCCATGATATGCCGCCTCCCATCCCGAGTACGTTGGTAGTGTGTTTAAGCTTCGTTTATGGTGCGAGCGGGAGGTCCAATATCGCGCGGTCGCGCCTACAGACGCTGCGCCACGCGGATTTTGGCTGATCTCGCCCGAGGGTTGCGCTCAACCTCATCAGGCTGGGCAACCAAGGGTTTGCGGGTGATGACCTTGAGTATCGGCACGTTGCCGCACACGCACACCGGAATCTCCGGCGGACACGTGCACCCCTGGCTCATCTCCTTAAAGTGGTTCTTTACGATACGGTCCTCGAGCGAGTGATACGAGATGACGCAGATACGTCCGCCCGGGTTGAGCCACCTGGTGGCGGCATCAAGCCCTCGTTCGAGCACATCGAGCTCGTGATTGACCTCGATGCGAATGGCCTGGAAACTTTTCTTGGCCGGGTGTCCGCCATGCCGACGAGCGGCAGCCGGGATACCCGCCTTGATGATCTCGACAAATTGGCCGGTGGTTTCGATCGGTTCTTGCTCGCGGCGGCGCACGATCTCGCGCGCGATCTGCGAGGCGAACTTCTCTTCGCCGTAGACGCGTAGAATCCGGGCGAGGTCGTGTTCGTTATAGGTGTTGATGACCTCAGCTGCGTTTAAGGTGTTATTGCCCGGATCCATCCGCATGTCCAATGGGGCGTCCTCGTTATACGAAAAGCCCCTGCCAGGGATATCGAGTTGCGGTGACGAAACGCCCAAATCGAACAGGAAGCCATCGACCCCGGGCACCTCGGCCGAGCAAAGCAGCTCGTCCAAGTCGCCGAAGTTGCCCTTCAGCAGCCGGTGCGGAACGCCGGGAACCTCGCGGTCCAGACGGGCGCCAGCGGCCTCGAGGGCCATGTCGTCCTGATCGACGCCGAGCAAAAGGCCCGTCTCCCCCACCTGCGCGGCCATCTTTACCGAATGGCCGGCACCGCCAAGGGTGCAATCGCAGACAACGGAGCCGCTCTTTAGCCGCAGCGACTCAAGCACTTCGCCGAGCATGACAGGTTCATGCCGATATTCTTGTGTCAAGATCCCACGCTCCATCCGTTACCCGTGCCTTGCCCTTACGAGAAGAAGAGGTCCAGCAGGGCCTCATCGTCATCGTCCTCATCGGCCGCGGCGCGATCCCAAACCTCAAGGTGGTCGTAGTTGCCCACAACCGTGACCTCGCGGTCGAGGTTCGCCTGCTTGCGGAGAGACTCGGAAAGACCGATACGACCGGCGCTGTCCACGTCCATCGACGTGGTGCGCTTGTTGATCGCCCTCATGAGCTTCTGGTCATTAATGTCACGCGGGTTAAAACCCTCGTGGCCCTCACGACCCGCGAAGAGTCCTTCGACCCACTTATCGAAGGCCTCGGCAGAGAACACGTACAGAGCATCGACATCCAGGGCTTTGAACACGCGAACGTGCTCTCCAAGCTCCTCGCGAAGGGGTGCAGGCAGGAACAGACGACCTTTTGCATCGAGATTGCGC
>CABQXG010000151.1 GCA_902468045.1 uncultured Collinsella sp. | reverse complement strand
ATAAGGTCGAGCAGCAGAAGGAGCAGGACGCCCAGCAGTCCGGAAAGCCCGGTAGCTCGGATACTTCTGGCTCCGGCTCGGATTCATCGAGTTCGGGCGGCGGCTCTGGGTCGGGCTCCTCTACCGGAGGGTCTGGAAACGGCGGCTCGACGGGCGGCAACAGTGACAACGATGCAAACTCCGGTGGCCTTTCCGCTGCTGAGGAAGAGAGCATTCACAGTTGGCTTGTGACCAAGTACAACATGCTCGACGGCTATGTTTCTCGTGCCAATGACGTTGTCTCGACCTATAACTCTACGGGAGATCCCAGACCGTGCGACAGCCTGGTCGGGGAGATGTTTGTCATTCGAGCCGAGTTCGGTCGTCAGACATTCTCGCCCCGGTCAAAGTGGTATCAGCAGTATGCCAATCTGTGGGGCTGTTACACCAACCTATGTCAATGGGTCGGCCATTACGGCGATGATGACGTCGCGCTCGGTAACTTCAACAATAACGTGGCGGCGCTTGCCCTATGATGACCGATCTTGCATCCACCACACCACAATCGCTCGGTCGCGATCCCATGGTCGGCCTGCGCCTGGCGCGTGTCGACGGGTTTGAGCCGGCCATTGCGCTCGGTCAGGACGAACTGCCTGCCTATCTGCGTCGTTTTACGATGCTGTTTGCCGACGATGCCACCATGCGCCGTGGCGGTATCGGCCGCGTGACGCGTGCCGTCAACGCCCAAGGCGAGGCCGTGGCACTCAAGGTCGACGGTGTGCCTGCAATTGTCATGGAATGGGTCGAGGGCGAGACGCTTGCCCGCTTGCGTTCGCGACTTGCCGTGGACGATGCCGGACGCCTGTCGCCGCTTGTGGCGGCGCGTCTGGGTCGCGACCTGTTCGATCTGCTCTGCCGTATGAGCCTGGTGGGTGAGGGCTTTGTCCATCGCGATATCTCGCCCGCTAATATTATGGTGCGTACGGCGCGTCTACCGCTTGACCGGCAGCTTGCCGAGGGCACCTTTGACCTGTGCCTGATCGACTTTGGCTCGTCGCTGGCGCTTGAGCCTGCGTCGGCCGTGGCCGGTACCGGCGGCAAGGCGTCGTTTACGGAGCGCTATGCCACGCTGCGTCGCGCGACGGTTGCCTATGCCCCGCCCGAGATGCTCACCGACGATATTCCCGACCTGCGCGCTTTGCGTATGTCGCCGGCGATTGACGTCTATGCCGCGGCAAGCACGGTTTACGAGCTCATTGCCGGCGTCGTGCCATACGAAGCCGCGCCGAGCACTTCGGGCGCCTCGGGTTCGCGCAAAAGGACGCGCGACATCGCGAGCCCCTACCGTCTCAAGATGGACACGCGGCCCGACTATCCCATTGGTGCCAATGCGCCCGGTTGTGATTTGACTCAGCTGCTTCGTCGTGAGCCCGATGTGGCGCTCGCCGCGGCCGAGCAGGCCCAGCAGCTAGGGCTTGAGCCGGATTCCGAAGAGCTACGTGATGCGCTGGCGTTTGTCGATGCCCAGCTGTTCGACGTGGTGATGGCCTGTCTGTCCAGCCATCAAAAAGATCGTCCCGAGCCGGCGGCGGTCGAGGCGGCGCTCTCGGCGTTTTGTGACCACTATGCGCAAAATGTCGGTCGTTCGCTCCGCGGCGAGCCGCTCACGCCGTGCCCCATGGATGCGTCTGGCCGCGCGGTTCGTCGCGCGGCGATGATCGGCGCGACGGTCGTCTGTGGCGTGGTTTGGGCTGTGGTCGTGGTTTCGGCCGCGCTGCTGGCGTCGGGCGCTCGCGTGACGGCGACTTTGGGATCGCTCGTGTGGTCTGGGTCGCTACCGGGTATTATTGCCGCACTGGCGTTGGCGCTGCCAGGCATAGCCGGCGTTGCCGCGGGGGCACTTGCGCGCGATCGGCGCTCGGGGTTCCTGCAGGGCGTGCTTGCGCTTTCTGCCTGCGAGGTTCCGGTGCTGGTTGTGGCTGCATGTAGCGTATTTTCCCAACGCGCCGTGATGGGCGGCCTTGTTGCCGCTCTGGTTGCAACCTATACGCTTACGTGGTTTTTGCTTGCGATGGGCTTTGCCTTTGAACTTCCCGTTTCGGCACCGCGACGCACAAAAGCCCAGATGGCGACTCCGCTTGCCGGTGGAGCCGCAGCTGCCCGTACTTTTGGCGGACCTGTCGAAGTATCGTCCGATTCTATTTCTACGACCAAGGAGGCCTAGGTCATGGCATCTCAAGTTGAGCTCACCCCATGCGGGGCCATGTTTGACATCTTTAAGCGCGCGGCGCATCTGAGCCATATCGAGCTGTGCGGCTTGGTGCTTTCGTCCCGTCCGCTCGCCGACGGCCGCAGCCCGCAGAGCCGAGCCGCCGATCGCTCTTGGGTTTCCCGCTTTATCGTTCGCGCGCCGGTCGGCACGCTTCAGCAGCGCTACTTTGCCGAATACGGTACCTCGGCTGCGCGTATTATGTCGCAACTGGCCCTGCGCCAGCGCAATCCCATGGACTCCACGGCTGTGATCAATATGGTGTGCGGTCCTGCAGGTGAACCGATGGTACGCGCGCTCGAAGAGTGCCACCAGGACACGAATCTCTATCGCAACGCGCTCGATCGCCTGTCCCAGGCGGCGGAACTCATGCCCGCCGAGCGCGCCGAGGCCGTGCTGGTGCTGTTTGTCGCTGTCGGTTGTTCGGCGGATGTGCGGTCCTCGGTGAACTATGCCATCGACTACGCGCACGCGACCTGTGGCGGAGGAACATCCACGCCGCGTTCGCTTGGCATGTCGATGACCGCGGGCGAACGCGAACCCGCCCCGGCGCACCCCTTGGGCTTGCTGCGCGTACAAAACAGTTTTGTCGTGAGCGCCCCGCGCTGGATTCAGCCGAGCGAGCAGGGTGTTGAGATTGGCGCACTGGCCACTGGTGAGGGCGATATTACCGACGTCGGCGACGATGTCTCGGCCCGCCATGCCCATATCTGGTGCGATGCTCAAAATGTCTGGTACGTTGAGGACCTGTCGTCCACCAACGGAACCGTGGTGGTAAACGGCGCGACGAACGTCTGCACCCAGGTCGAGCCCGGCCGCTCCGCCCAGCTCAACCCCGGTGACGAGCTCAAGCTCGGAGAATCCACAACCTACGCCATCCTCCTCGGCGCCCTCTGACTCATCTCCTAAATAAGTTGCGGTGAAATAGGGGCTGTTTAAGGCTACGGCCGGCAAAAACAGTTCCTATTTCACCGCAGCTGCCATTTGGTCCCTCGGTGACGGAAGGATCAATTTTGCCCTTGATGGTCACTCGAGGTAAACCTTTACCGCCCGCCTATATTTGTCGAAATTACACTTGACGGCGGGGTACAATAAACCCGCATGCGGATTTCCGTTGCGGGCGCTTCCCATCACCGGGGCGTGCCCGGGAGCATCCGGCATGCGGCCTTTGCGGCGCTCGATCATGTGCAAGACGGGTAGCTGGGCCTGTGGAGCGCGTGCAGCCCTCCTCGCCTCGGCATGCCTTCTCTCCACGCCATGTACCTGCTGCTGAGCCTGCCTGCCAGATGATTGGAAGCAACAGTGAAAATCCCATCACGCCAACATCCCGGCGATCGCCGGGGCCTGTATACCTATATGAGAGGAGAGGGGTATATGGCGCGTAAGTTTAAGTCTATGGACGGCAACGAGGCGGCCGCATATGTTTCGTATGCGTACACCGAGGTAGCGGGAATCTATCCCATTACGCCGTCCAGCCCGATGGCCGACCATGTCGACCAGTGGGCGGCCCAGGGTCGCAAGAATATCTTCGGCACCCCGGTCAAGGTCGTCGAGATGGAGTCCGAGGCAGGTGCAGCCGGTACCGTTCACGGTTCGCTGGGCGCCGGTGCTCTGACCACCACCTACACGGGTTCTCAGGGTCTGCTCCTGATGATCCCGAACATGTACAAGATCGCGGGCGAGCAGCTCCCGGGCGTCTTCCACGTCTCCGCGCGTTGCGTCGCTTCCCACGCCCTGAACATTTTTGGCGATCACTCTGACGTCATGGCCTGCCGCCAGACCGGTTTCGACATGCTAGCCGAGGGCAACGTCCAGGAGGTCATGGACCTCTCGCCGGTGGCTCACCTTGCCGCCATCGAGGGTAAGACCCCGTTCCTTAACTTCTTCGATGGCTTCCGCACCAGCCACGAGATCCAGAAGGTCGCCATGTGGGACTACAAGGATCTGGCCGAGATGTGCGACATGGACGCCGTCCAGGCTTTCCGCGACCATGCGCTCAACCCTGAGCACCCGCACACCCGCGGCAGCCACGAGAACGGCGACATCTTCTTCCAGAACCGCGAGGCCTGCAACAAGGTCTACGACGAGCTCCCTGCCGTCGTCGAGGGCTACATGAAGAAGATCAACGAGAAG
>CABQXG010000150.1 GCA_902468045.1 uncultured Collinsella sp. | reverse complement strand
TTCAGGGCACCGTCCTCCAGACCCCCGTTCGCGACCAGATCGACCTCGACATCGACGCCCAGCTCATCGTCGAGCTCTACTCTAAGTAGTCCATCCGGGCTGCAGAGGCTGGAGGTAATACATGTCAGAATTCATTAGGCCTCAGGTTCAGGTCGAAGAGATCAACGAGACGTCTGCTCGTGTCTCCGTCGAGCCGCTCGAGCGTGGCTACGGCGATACGCTGGGTAACTCCCTTCGTCGCGTTCTTCTGTCCTCGCTCGAGGGTGCCGCCGTCGAGGCTATTCAGATCGATGGCGCGCAGCACGAGTTCATGACCATCCCTAACATGGTCGAGGATGTCACCGACATCGTCCTGAATGTCAAGGGTCTTGTCTTCAGGGCTCTCGGCACGACCGACGAGGCGACCGCCACCATTTCGGTTGACGGCCCCTGCGAGGTCACCGGTGCGGACTTCTTTATTCCGTCCGAGTTTGAGCTGGTCAACCCCGAGCAGCACATTGCTACGCTCACCGAGGGTGGCCATCTCACCATGAGCATGCGCATCGGCTATGGCCGCGGCTATGTTTCTGGCGAGGCCAACAAGCGCGACAACGATCCCATCGGTGTGATCCACGTCGACTCGCTGTACTCGCCGGTTTCCCGTTGCGCCAAGCTCGTTGAGGCTTGCCGTGTCGGTCAGCACACCGACTACGACCGCCTTGTCCTCGAGATCGAGACCAACGGTTCCATCGCCCCGCGCGACGCCGTGGTCCAGGCTGCCAATATCATCAACCAGCATATGGCCGCCTTTATGAACCTTGCCGAGACCCCCGAGGTCGAGGAGGAGGCTTCGATCTTCGCTCCCGAGGTCACCAACGACAACGCCGAGCTGGACAAGCAGATCGAGGATCTGGACCTTTCCGTCCGTTCCTACAACTGCCTTAAGCGCGCCAGCATTCACTCGGTCCGTCAGCTCGTTGAGTTCTCGGAGAACGATCTGCTCAACATCCGTAACTTCGGTGTTAAGTCGATCGAGGAAGTGAAGGACAAGCTTGAGTCCATGGGCCTGAGCCTGAAGGCTTAATGCTTCGCATATTTGAGGAGAAACTAGACCATGCGTCACAACGTTAAGAAGGGCCTGAAGCTCGGCACCGATGCGAGCCACACCAAGGCCATGAAGAAGAGCCTTGCTAAGGCCCTCTTCGAGAACGACCGCATCAAGACCACCGAGACCCGCGCTAAGGCGCTGCGTTCGGTCGTCGACCCGATCATCACCTGGGCCAAGAAGGGCGACCTGCACTCTCGTCGTCTGGCTATCGCCAAGCTCGGCGATAAGCAGCTCGTTGCCGAGATCTTCGACAAGGCTGCTCAGGGCATGTGGCAGGACCGCAACGGCGGTTACACCCGCATCATGAAGCTCGGCAACCGCAAGGGCGACAACGCTCCCATCGTCATCATGGAGCTCGTCACCGAGCCTTGCACGCCTAAGGCCAAGAAGGCTGCTCCGGCCCCCAAGAAGGCCGCTGCTCCCAAGAAGGTTGAGGCTGTCGAGGAGGCTCCTGCTGAGGAGACCGCTGAGTAGACAATCCGTCTGCATAGGCTATATTCGAGGGGTACGTTCGCGTACCCCTCTTTTTTTGTCGAAATGCCATTGCCTGTTTGTTGGGAGCGCCCATGACCGCGCCGTCTGATTTCAATTCGATTCCTGAGCTCGATGCCACGCTCGTTTTCCGCGTGGCCTACGATGGCTCGTCCTATAGCGGCTTTGCCGAGCAGCCTGGCCAGACGACGGTTGCGGGCGAGCTGCGCCGCGCTATCGAGACGCTCCTGCGCCGTCCGATCGACCTGACGTGCGCAGGGCGCACCGATGCCGGCGTGCATGCGGTGGCGCAGTACATTAGTGTGCCCGTAACGGACGCTGAGATTGTCCTGACGCGCCGTAGGTGGCTGAGGGCCATGGATGCCCTGCTGCCCAAAGATATCGCCATAAACGAGGTCTACAGGGCCCGTAAAGGCTTTTCTGCACGTTTTGACGCGCGTTCCCGTACGTATACGTACCGTATTGCCGATCGCGACGCGCGTCCCGTGCTGTCCCGCGGTGCCGTGTGGTGGCATCGCTATCCCTTGGACGTCGAGGCCATGTCTGTGGCCTGCCCCGCGCTGCTGGGCGAGCAGGACTTTAAGAGCTTTTGCAAGGTAGCGTCTGCTGTGGGCAAGCCCACGCACCGCTGCGTGATGCGTGCCGAGTTTGGCCATGAGGTTGCGTTTGGCGAGGACATCCTGACGTTTACCATCGAGGGCAATGCGTTTCTGCATTCGATGGTCCGCACGATCGTGGGCACGCTTGTCGAGATTGGCATGCATCGCCGTGAACCCGAGTGGATGCGCGAGGTCATCGATGCTTGCGACCGTACCGCTGCGGGCCCCACGGCTCCTGCCTGCGGCCTTACGTTTATGGGCGTGGATTACGATCCCGCCGAGCTTGTCGTGCTCGACTAGGGGAGGGCTCGACGCGTCGTGCGTCGACACCCGTCATCTGTGGGCTGCGCGTGTGCAACATCTGTTCTTGGCGTGCAATACAACCGGTGTCTCATTGCTTTTATTGCCGGGGTGTACCATGAACCTCGGTTTGATTCATTGCTGTCGAGAGGACGGATAACTTGGTTCGACGTGGCTCGCATCCGCGACTTTCGGTGATCCTTGTGGTAGAAGGTTCGCCCAGCTATGCGATGCGCGCGCTCGAGAGTATCCAGAACCAAGACCTCTACGATTTGCAGATTGTCGTTGTCTGCCGCGATGCTGCGCCCGGTGTGCGCCATTCGCTTCAAGTTGCTGCCGACAGGGACATTCATATTGATTTGATTGACGTCGAGGACGCGAAGCGCGGTGCTTGTCTTCGTGCCGGTTTTGCTGCCTCGCGCGGCTCTCAAATCATCGCTATGAACGCCGATGAGTGGTTTGCTCCGCAGTCCCTTCCCAAGATGGTCGATATCGCGTGCGATACTGCGGCAGACATAGTGTTCCCCACGGTGTCGTTCGACCGCTATGATGCACATCGAGAGCGCCATTCGCGCGTCTTGGATGTTGCCCCTATTGTCATTGAAGACAAGTCTTCGATGGTGACCGGGCTGTCCCAGTTGATTTTAGGCGGCCTAGTCGCTCAGACCTCTGGCGTGATGTACAGCCGCTCGCTGTTTGAGGCATGCCTTTTGTGCGACAAGGTGTTTCGCACAGTTGGGTTTATGGCGTGCGCGCTCTCGCGGGCGCAGTGCGTCTCCGGCTGCGGCGACGCTTGTTTCCACGCCGCGGCACCTAAGCTTACAGATGCCTTTGATCCCACCATGTATGCCAAGGTATCCGATGACATCCGAGCACTCGACGAGCTTGCGGACTCACTCTCGGAAGCAGATAGCGGTGGTCGGCTCAAGCTGGCAAGCCAAAAGTTCTACTTTGCCGGACTGGTCGCCTGCATCGAGAATTTGTGCCTGAGCCCGCACGGGTTGTCGTCAATCGAGCGTTCCGCCCGCATGCGTGATATGCTCGATGCGCCTCGAACCCGTCAGATGGTCGCCGCGCTCAAGGACAACCATCGGGGACTCGGTCTGTTGTTTGGGCCGATTGCCAGCGCCAAGCCCGCGCGCTGCGTGATGTGTACGCATCTGGCAGCTTTTCTTAACCGGACGGGCGCAAAAACCGCCTAAACGGCTCATTACGAAACAAACTTGCATAGAATTGTTTCGAAATGCGTTCTTATACACAAAAGCCTTCAAATAGCGTTAAACTATTCAATCACTGATTGATTGTCTCCGCCATCTTTTGGAGAGAGGGTTTGTATGGCTAAAAAACGCAATGGGCGCCAGGATGCCATTAGAGATATTGTGCGCAATAAGGACGTCCGTACGCAGCGCGTGCTGGTCGATGAGCTCCGTGCCATGGGCTTTGATTGCACGCAGGCGACTGTCTCTCGCGATATTGCCGACATGGGGCTGCGTAAGCTCCCTGAGGGCATCTATGTTCTGGCAGAGGACCTGCACCTGCAGCGTATGGTTTCCGAGCTCGTAACGGGCGTTCTGCGCACCGATAATCTGGTTATGATTAAGGCTCAGCCTGGCACGGCTTCCGGCATCGCCGCCGCCGTTGATGCGGCAGAGCTGCCCGATGTGCTTGGCTCGCTTGCCGGCAACGATACGATTTTGGTTATTGCCCAGACGGCCGAGGACGGCGAGCGTCTTGAGGCGCTGATCAATAAGCTGAGCAATTCTCGCAAGTAGGCGTGCGGGTCGTGCGCTCGGCACCGTGCGCGCTGACATAGTGGCTTGTAAGGGGTATCGACGTTGGTCGGTGCCCCCTTTTTTGTCTGCCGGTATAAAGACCGCCCATCAGGTCGCTTTAAACTAAAAAGGCC
>CABQXG010000149.1 GCA_902468045.1 uncultured Collinsella sp. | reverse complement strand
TTTGGGTTACACGCTGCAGCTTCCGCAGGAGGACCACTTCCTCAAGACCAAGAACGAGATGCTCGACGAGCTCGCCGTGTTCTTGGGTGGCCGCGTTGCCGAGGAACTCATGTGCGACGACATCACGTCGGGCGCGAGCAACGATCTGGAGCGCGCGACCAAGATGGCGCGCGAGATGGTCACGCGCCTGGGCATGAGCGAGGAGCTTGGAACGCAGGTGTTTGGTGAGGCGCAGCATCAGGTATTCCTGGGCCGCGACTATGCCGATCATCAGGACTACTCTGAGGAGACGGCGCGTCGCATCGACATTGAGGTCCAGCGCATTATGCGTGAGGCCCATCGTCGTGCGGTCGAGATCCTGGATGCCCGTCGCGATCAGCTCGACCTGATGGCCAAGGTGCTGCTCGAGCGCGAGACCGTCGAGGGTGACGCCGTGAACGCCCTGCTCGACAACGAGTGGGACGCCTACCTTGAGCGCGAGGGCGATATCCTGGCGGCCAAGGAGGAGCGCAATGCCAAGGCGGCCGGCATGCCGACCAAGAAGCGCACGCCCCGTATGAGCGAGGAAGAGCTGGCGGCTGATGCCGCGGCCTTTGCGCAGGCGGCCATGCAGGAGGATGCCGAAGTCGCATCCGATGATGCTGGCGATGACCATGCCGTCGTCGATGCCGACGCCGACGCCGACAAATAGTCTTTGTGGCGAAAGCCTCCGCGGGGAAACCTGCGGAGGCTTTTTCTTTTGAGCGATATGGGGCCGTCTGTTGATTGGGGACAGACTTAAATGAGCGTTTTCACGCATTTAAGTCTGTCCCCAATTAACATTGCTGCGGCACTTTGCTCGGCTAAAGCGTACAATAGCGCCTATGCGAAAGGGGAACAGATGATCAACGAAACTATGTATGCTCGCGGCGCGGAAAGCTCCATCATCCGTGAGATTTTTAGCTATGGCCTTGAGCGCAAGGCGCAGATCGGTGCGGAAAACGTATTCGATTTTTCGCTGGGCAATCCGAGCGTTCCGGCGCCCGCTGCTGTGGCTGAGTCGATTAAGAAGGCCCTGGAGCTGCCGAGCGACCAGCTGCACGGCTACACGCCCGCACCGGGCCTGCCGCAATGTCGTGCCGCTGTGGCCGAATCGCTCAACCGCCGCTTTGGCACGAGCTATGAGGGCAATGACGTATTTATGACGGTGGGTGCCGCGGCTTCGCTCACCTGCACGCTCAACGCCGTTACGAACCCGGGCGACGAGGTTATTGTTATCGCCCCGTACTTTCCGGAGTATCGCGTTTGGATTGAGAAGGCCGGCTGTACGTGTGTTGAGGCGCTCGCCGATGAAGATACGTTCCAGCTGAGCGTGGACAACGTGCTCAAGGCGATCAGCGATAAGACGGCGGCCGTCATCATTGACTCTCCCAACAATCCGACCGGTGCCGTATATACATGCGACACGCTGACGCGACTGGCCAATGTTCTGCGCGAGGCCAACGCTCAGCGCGATCCCGAGAATCCGATTATGCTCATCTCGGATGAGCCGTACCGCGAGATTGTGTACGGTGCCGAGGTGCCTTGGGTGCCCTCGATCTACGAGAACACCGTGGTGTGCTACTCGTATTCTAAGTCGCTATCGCTACCTGGCGAGCGCGTGGGGTGGATCTTGGTTCCCAACACCAATCCGCAGGCTGCCCGTCTGATGCCGGCTGTTGCGGGTGCTGCCCGTACGCTAGGTTTTGTATGCGCACCGGCACTCTTCCAGCGCGTAATCATCGATTGCATCGATGAGCCGAGCGATGTCGAGGCCTATGCGCGCAACCGTACCGCGCTTACCGACGCACTAGCGGAGTACGGCTACACCTATGTTGAGCCGGATGGTGCATTCTACCTGTGGGTGAAGGCGCTGGAACCCGATGCGAATGCGTTTTGCGAGCGTGCAAAGAAGTATGAGTTGCTTGCGGTTCCCTCGGACAGCTTTGGTATGCCGGGTTGGTTCCGCCTGGGCTATTGCGTGAGTTACGAAACGATTATCAATTCGCTACCCGCTTGGAAACAGTTGGCGGACGAGTATCGTTAAAAGTAAAGCGCTCTGCCTACAATGTTTTACGTGAAACGGGGTTTGGTGTTAAGCCAGACCCCGTTGTCATGGACGTTGTGTCTTTGGGATGGAGTGGTTTTACGACTATCGAAGGCTATGCGTACAATGAATATAAGCGACGGCCGTGCCAGATAAGGAGACCTGATGCCCTACCTGCTTTCTTGTGACATTCATACCCATACGATATTCTCTGCGCATGCATATTCGACCATTGAGGAGAATGTGTACTGGGCGGCAGAGCGTGGCCTGCAGGTGCTCGGATCTGCCGACCATCTGAGCTCTATGGTTACGGCTTGCCCCAATGACCTGCGCAGTCACCAATTCTTTATCAACCAGGATATCTGGCCGCGCATTTGGAGCGGCGTGCTGGTGCTGCGTGGTGCCGAGGCCGATATCGTTTCGCTGGACGGAAGCCTGTTTGGCGAGGACACTCCTGTCACGCTCGATATTGCCGGTGATTCGTACAGCCGTCAGCATTCGCTGTTCGATTTGGTTACGCGAAATTTGGATTATTTGGTTGCGAGCGTGCATAATCCGCAGATTGCTGAAGGCGCGACGCTGGCCCAGACGACCGAGATGTATATCAATGCCCTGGAGCACCCCAAGGTGTTCATGCTGGGTCACACGGGGCGTTCGGGCGTGCCGTTCGATATCGACGAGGTGCTGTTGGCAGCTAAGGCCAAGCACAAGATTATCGAGATCAACAACCATAGTCTTGAACACGGTGTCGACACTGAGCATTGGGCCGTATGCCGCAAGATCGCCGAGCGCTGCGCCGAGCTGGGCGTGGGCATTGGCGTGTCAACCGATGCCCACATTGGCATGGCCATTGGCAAGCTCGATCACGCACGCAAGATGCTCGACGAGATTCACTTCCCGCTAGATTTGATCGTGACGCGCGACCGCGAGACGCTGCTGCGCGAGATGGCGGCAGCCGGCGTGTGCGATCTGCGCAATGGGATGTAGCGGAGTTTATAAACCAAGCGAAGGGGGCGGCCCAGGCGGGTCGCCCCCTTTCTTGTCCCAAAAATCTACTGAGGTCGGTTAGCGGCGTTCGAGGACCGCTACGGTTTCGGTGTGGTCGGTGTGGGGGAACATGTCGACGGGCGTGATCTTGAGCAGGCAATAGCCTCCGTCGAGGAGCTGATGCAGGTCGCGCTCTTGAGTTACGGGGTTGCAGCTGATATAGGTGATGCGGCGCGGCTTAAGCGCGCAGGCAGCTTCGAGGAACTCGGGGGTAGAGCCGGCGCGCGGCGGATCGATGGAAAGGACATCGACCCGCTCGTTGTTATCGGCGGCATCCAGGATGCAATCGGTGGCGTCGTCGGCCATAAACCAGGCGCTGCGGGTGAGGCCGTTGAGCTCGGCATTGCGACGTGCGTCGGCAATGCCCGCCGGGTTGCGCTCCACGCCGAGCAGCATAATGCCGATGCCCTTTTTCTGGGCATCTTTAACTGCGCAAAGACCGATGGTACCGCTGCCACAGTAGGCATCCATGAGCACATCGCCCTGGTGCAAATCCATGCCGTCGATAGCGAGCTGATAGAGCAGCTCGGTCTGTTGCGGGTTGGTCTGGTAGAACGCGGTGGGGGAGATATCGAACTCGCAGCCGAGTAGCTGGTCGCGCATGCACTTGGCGCCATACACGATGCGGGTTTCCTCGCCGAGGATGGCGTTGCCGGGGCGTCCGTTGATGTTTTGGGCGACGGTGACGATGCGCGGATCGAGTGCGGCGACGGCCTCAAAGAATTCCTGCGCATGCGGTAAGTCACGCTGGGCGGTCACGAGCGTAACCATGACCTGGTCGGTACGCCAACCGCAGCGGATGACGGCATAGCGAAGCAAACCAAGATGCTTGTCCTCGTTAAAGGCGGGAATATGCAACCGCTCAGCTTCGCGTGCGATGCCGTTGAGAATCTGACGAGCGCCCGACGCCTCGACGGGGCATTCGGGTACGGCAACGATCTTGTGCGTGCCGCGCTCAAAGAAACCGCAACGGACAGCGCCCTCCTTACCGGGAGCAAAGGGAGTGGCAGCCTTATGACGAAAGCCACGCGGCGCAGGATATTTACCCGGGTCGCCAAGGGTGACGCCCATACCGCGAATAGGATCGACAGCAATGCTCTCGCGCTCACAAAGCTCGGCAAACAGCTCCTCCATAGCAGCCTGCTTAGCCGCCAACTGCTTTTTATAAGGACGATTGAGCGCCGTGCACCCACCGCAAGATTTCATGATCGAACAGGGAGACTTGGGGTCCACGGCCTTACGCGCAGACGAAACCCGATCTTTATGCGAGCGCTTGGAACGAGTCTGAG
>CABQXG010000148.1 GCA_902468045.1 uncultured Collinsella sp. | reverse complement strand
CCGAGCGCCACCGAGGTCTCGGGCTCCCACACCAACGACGGGTCGTTGACGTGCAGCTTATCGAGCGCGTCACGCAGGTTCTCGTAGTCCTTGTTATCGATCGGGAACAGGCCCGTATAGACCATGGGCTTGGCCTCGCGGTAGCCGGGAAGCGGCTCGGGGCAGGGATTCGACGCCCACGTGAGGGTATCGCCCACGCGAACGGCCTCGGGGTCCTTCAGGCCCGTGACCACGTAACCGACCTCGCCGACCGTCAGCGCGTCAACCGGAGTCTCGGCGGGACGCTTGACGCCCACGCCATCGACCAAAAAGTCGCCCTTTGCCTGCATCATGCGCAGGGTATCGCCCTTTTTGATGGAGCCGTCAAAGATGCGCACCGTGGCGACGACGCCACGATACTCGTCGAAGTATGAATCCAGAATGAGTGCCTTAAGCGGTGCATTCGCATCGCCCTTGGGCGGAGAGATCAGAAAGACAATGGACTCCAGCAGATCGTGGATGCCCTCGCCGGTCTTGCCCGAGACGCACACGGCATCATCGGCAGGGATCGCCAGGTCATCCTCGATCTCGGTCTTAACCTCGTCGGGATGAGCCGAGGGCAGGTCGATCTTGTTGATGGCCGGCACAATGTCCAGATTGGCGTTCATGGCGAGCGTCGCGTTAGAGACGGTCTGCGCCTCAACGCCCTGCGTGGCGTCGACAACGAGCACCGCGCCCTCACAGGCTGCCAGCGAGCGCGAGACCTCATAGGTAAAGTCCACGTGGCCCGGCGTATCGATCAGATTGAACTGATACGTCTCGCCATCGTCGGCGTCATAGGACACGCGAACGGCATTGGACTTGATTGTGATGCCGCGCTCGCGCTCGATATCCATGGTGTCGAGCAGCTGCGACTCCATGTCGCGTTCGTCGACTGTATGGGTGAGTTCGAGGATACGGTCACTGATCGTGGACTTGCCATGGTCGATGTGCGCAACGATTGAGAAGTTGCGGATGTGGGAAATGTCAATTGAAGTATTCATGCGGACTATCTTACCCGAGCGGTACAAAAAATGGAGCCTGTTCCATAAAACAGGCTCCATTTATGCGCGTAATCTGTTTGGTGTGAAATTTACAACTTAGGCGTTGATGCTGTTCACGAGCTTGGCAAGACCGGACTTGCGGTTGGAAGCCTGATTCTTGTGGATAACATGCTTGGCGGCAGCCATGTCGAGACGCTTGGTGACGGTCTTGAGGGCAGCCTGGGCCTTCTCGGCGTCGCCCTCGGCGACGGCGGACTGGACGTGCTTGGTCAGCGTCTTGAGCTCGGACTTGACAGCCTTGTTACGCATGCGAGCTGCCTCATTGGTGCGGATACGCTTCTTCTGAGACTTGATGTTTGCCACTTCTGGAGTTCCTTTCGAGTTCCTTGCAAAAAATGTATGACACCTCTGAGACACGGTGAGGTCATGCAAGCGCCTACTATAGCACGCTCCCCCTCAAAGGGATAGAACGAATTTGTCAAATAGGCAGGTATCATCACGATTTTCTCAAGATGTTCGTAATCCAGAGCAAAAGCGCGGTCTGAGAATCGGCCGAACCCTTGAGCGCGAGCTCCACATCAACGGCACCCTCGAGCGCTGCGACGAGCTCTGCCATCGAAAAGCGACGTGCCCAGGTCAGGTGATTCTTGACCTGCCAGGACTGGAGTTTGAGCGTTGCGGCCAGCTCACGACCCTGTCCGCGCGCATCGAGCGCCTTGGCAACGATAAGCTCGCGAATGCGGCCGCACAACAATGTGTACGTCCACACGTAGCTCTTGGCGGGCAGTAGATTGAAGAGCTCGAGCGAGCGGCGCATGTCACGGGCCGAGACTGCATTGAGAAAGTCCCAGGGTTGAACCTCGGCCGTACGTACAATCCAGCACTCCACATCGGCAAGCTCAATCTGGGGCGCCTCGACCATCTGGACAAGCTTAGCCAAGTCGTTATCGAGCATGCGCGTGTTTTCACCCGAACGCGAGACGAGCTCCTCGGCGGCCGCCGTCGAGATCGACTTGCCGTGCTGCGTCGCCATCTGTTGCACGCGGCGCGGTAGCTCCCAGCGCTTGGTGCCGGAGCAATCGATCACGGCCTTCTTGTCGATTTTAGCGATCGCCTTATACAGGCGCGTGTTCTTGGCAAGCGAGTCGGCGATGATGAGGCAGACCGTCGTGGGGCTGGGACTCGCCAGATAGTCGACAAGCGGCTCCGAGACCGCCTTAGCGAGCTTTGAGCAGCCATCAAGGATTACCAAGCGAAACTCGCTGCCCATCGGAAAGGTGTTAAGCGATCCGATAATGGACTCGATATCGGGGTCCTTGGTCATGTCGCGCTCGTCGAGGTTGAACTCGACCATTCCCGACTTTTCCAGACGCGCCTTCATACGCGAGACGGCGTGATCGCGCTTGACGCCGTCGGTACCGACGATCAGATATGCCGGCAGCAGACCGGTTTCGGACATTACGCTCCCCTCCCGCAGGCCTTCGTATTCGTTCCGTGCCATTCTAGCCCAGGGGCCCACCACACGCCAACGACGTCGTCACGGTCGCTGGCATCGCATCGCAAAGCCCTTTGCGGTCGGGCTGATGGTGATATCACCGTGTTCGATGGTGCATGCGAACGCACCGCCCGCTTCCTGAACGGTATCGATGCAGGCATCCGACGGATGACCGTATCGATTCCCCTTGCCGGCGCTCGCGAGGGAAAGCTCGGGTCTCAGGACGTCCAGCAACTCACCATCGACTGAAACCTTGGAGCCGTGATGCCCAAGTTTAAGGACATCGATATCCCCCACCTCCTGCACGAATTCCCGTTCTTGGTCGAGCTCGGCATCACCAGTGAGGAGCATACGCAGGCTCTTGCCTTCCTGAACATAAGAGAGTAGCAGGACAAGCGAGTCCTCATTTCCCTCGCCATCTACGGACTCGAACGGCCACATCACGCGGGCACAAATTGAGCCGATGTCGACCGTATCCCCACGGCGCACCTGCCGATACTCAACGCCAGGTCGATTCAATACCTCGGCAGGAGCATCCTCCAACGCATCCGCCGCCACGGCAATCGTTCCGACCGAAAACTGTTCGAGCACGGCAGGTAGACCACCCCAGTGATCCTCATCCCAATGCGTCACAAAGACGGCATCGATATGGTGCACGTTATTGCGAACCAACGCCGCTACCACGCGCCCATCGAGCCCGCAGTCGACGAGTGCTAATGCGTCGCCCTGGCGGATAAGAATCGCATCCGCCTGGCCCACATCGAGCACCGTCACCGAAGGCGGAGCGAATCGATCCCAGTAGACGTACGGAATCGCAGCCAAGAGCACCAGGCATGCAAGCCCCACCGCCATAGGACGTGCACGGGGACGCGGCCACCAGACCAACAGAACCGCCAGCAAACACGGCACTAGGAAAATCCACATGCTTTCGGGCGGCACACTCACAGATGCACCAGGCACGGCGGCAAACAGCTGCTCGAAGAACAGCGCGCAACGGGCGGCAATCATGGGCACAACGAGCGCCCAAGTCCGCAACGGTCCCACGAGCGAAAAGGGAACCAGCACGATGGACACAGCAAGCAGTACGCTCACCACCGGACCGATGACCGCATTTGCCAACGGAGCAATGAGCGAGAACGTACCGAAGGCGGGAATGGTAATGGGAAGAGTCGCCAGTTGCGAGCACAGCGTGACGGAAAGCATGCTGGCAACGCCCGATGGCACACCCAGCTCACCCAAAGCGTAGGTCGCATAGGGGCAAAAGCACAGAATGGCAAAGACGCTGGCACATGAAAGCTGAAAGCCCATATCGAACAGCACCGTCGGTCGCAGTAGCACAAAGATGGACATGGTTACGAAGAGTGCCGATGCGCCGTGCCGGCGACGCTCCGCGCCGTTTACGACAAGCGTCGCGAACACCATGCAGCACGCGCGCACGGCCGAGGGAGACGCGCCCGTAAAGGCAGCGTAGCCCATAAGCGTTATCGCCAATATCGCCCGGTGAAGACCACGTGAGCACCGAGTCTTTTGCAATACACCCTCGATTACAAACCCCACGATAGCCAAATGGCTGCCCGAGACGGCGATAAGATGCGCCGTTCCCGTCACCGAAAACCAGTCGCCCGCCGGCTGGGCGCGCAGCTCGGCCGAACGACCGCAGATGACACCGGCTATGAGCGCGCCGGGTCGGTCGCAGGCGCGATGGACGCAAGCAGCCCATTTCGCAGCCGAAGCAGCGGCCCCGGAGAGCACTCGTCGACCGACACAATCCGAACGACTTTAACCTTGCGCACCTCGCCTCGGAGCACGCGCGATCGTCCATATGCATCGTTCTCAAAACGTGAAACGCGACCGATAACACGCGCGTGCGCCCCGACCTTGAGCTCGAGGTCGCACGATAGGC
>CABQXG010000147.1 GCA_902468045.1 uncultured Collinsella sp. | reverse complement strand
GCTCGTGAACCAGGTCG
This sequence comes from uncultured Collinsella sp., assembly GCA_902468045.1. Lineage (GTDB taxonomy): Bacteria > Actinomycetota > Coriobacteriia > Coriobacteriales > Coriobacteriaceae > Collinsella. The sequence goes on along the minus strand of CABQXG010000147.1, from coordinate 4,417 downwards.
GCAAGCATAATGCCCACGGCAAACGACACCACGGGGAAGAAATAGCGTCCCGCCAGCTGCCAGTTGCCCTCCGAGATGCTTACACCCACGAGCAGGATGTTGCCCGTCTGCGCGTTGGCGAAAACATGGTCGCGCCCAATGTACGAATACACGTCCATAAAGCCACCGGCGAGCGCCAAGATGATGCCCAGCTCAATAGACTCCGATATCTGTTTGGCACGCTGCATCGTCGTGCATCCTCCTTGTTGACGACTCTCTCGTGCGTTGGCGGAAACATAACCGCCGTTCATACTGTAACCCATTGACAACATGGCGTGCGCGCGAGACGGGTTCTCCAACGCGCAGATACACAGTCTGGAAACAAACGATCCCCGTATCGACGCGCCGATCCCCCAGCTCATGTACTCCCCCAGTCTTTTTAGCCCCGTCCCAAAAAGACTGGTTACAATTACGTGCAGCATACAGACACCGGGAGGGATCGTGGCAAAAAAGCCTCAGCACGCTCAGAACAACCAGCGCAGTCAGCAGGGCAAACAGGGCCAGCAGCAAAAGCGCGGCGGCAAGGCGCAGGCCACGGTCGCCCGCACCAAGCATTCCCAAGCCCGCCCCTGGCGCCCGGGCCGCGATAAATTCCTCCCCGTCAGTCGAGCCGACATGGATGCACGCGGCTGGGACCAGTGCGACTTTGTCTACATCTGCGGCGACGCCTATGTGGACCATCCCAGCTTTGGCATGGCCATCATCAGCCGCGTCCTCGACGCGCACGGCTACAAAGTGGGCATCATCTGCCAACCCGACTGGACCGACCCCACCAGCATCACCGTGCTCGGCGAGCCGCGCCTGGGCTTTCTCGTCAGTGCCGGCAACATGGACTCCATGGTCAACCACTATTCGGTGACCAAGCACCGCCGCCGCACCGACGCCTATACCCCCGGTGGCGAGGAGGGGCGCCGTCCCAACCGAGCCGTCACGGTCTACGGCAACCTCATCCGCCAGACGTTTAAGGACGCCCCCATCATTATCGGTGGCATCGAGGCAAGCCTGCGTCGCCTGGCCCACTACGACTACTGGCAGGACAAGCTCAAGCGCTCGGTGCTGCTCGACTCGGGCGCCGACATCCTCATCTACGGCATGGGCGAGCACGCGATTGTCGAGATCGCCGACGCGCTCGACGCGGGGCTGCCCGTCGATCAGATCACCTATATCAACGGCACCGTTTACCGCACGGGTTCGCTCGACGAGGTCTACGACTACGACCTGCTGCCCAGCTGGGACGACCTTGCCGCTGACAAGCTCAACTACGCCCGCAGCTTTAACGTGCAGCAGCAAAATATGGACCCTATCACCGGCCATCGCTTGGTAGAGCCATATCCCAACAGCGTGTACGTGGTGCAGAACCCGCCGTCGGCAACACTCACCACCGACGAGATGGACGAGGTTGCCGAACTCCCCTACGCACGCGATTGGCATCCCGACTACGACGCGGCGGGCGGCGTGCCAGCCTTTGCCGAGATCAAGTTTTCCATTAGCTCCAACCGCGGCTGTTTTGGCGAGTGCTCGTTTTGCGCCCTTACCTTCCACCAGGGCCGCGTGTTGCAGATGCGCAGCCACGACTCGATCATGCGCGAGGCCGAGCTGCTCACGCGCGATCCCGAGTTTAAGGGCTACATCAACGACGTGGGCGGACCGACGGCAAACTTTAGCCGCCCTGCCTGCAACAAGCAGCTCAAGCACGGCGTGTGCAAGAACAAGCGCTGCCTGTGGCCGAGCGTGTGCAAGAACATGGTAGTCGACGAGAGCGGCTACACGCAGCTGTTGCGCGACCTGCGCCAGCTGCCGGACGTCAAGAAGGTCTTCGTCCGCAGCGGCATCCGCTTCGACTACACCATGGCCGACGCCTCGGACGAGTTTTTGCGCGAGCTGCTGGAGCATCATGTCTCGGGCCAGCTACGCGTGGCGCCCGAGCACGTGAGCGACGCGGTGTTGTCCGTGATGGGCAAGCCGAGCCGAGCCGTCTACGATGCGTTCTGCCGTAAATTTGAACGCCTGAACCGCGAATACGGACTCAAGCAGTATGTGGTGCCATACCTGATCTCGAGCCACCCCGGCTCGACGATGAAGGAAGCCGTAGAGCTCGCCGAAGCCGTGCGCGACATGGGCTATATGCCCGAGCAGGTGCAGGACTTCTACCCCACGCCGTCCACCATGTCGACCTGCATGTACTACACCGGCGTGGACCCGCGCACCATGGAGCCGATCTACGTGGCGCGCGACCCGCACGAGAAGGCCATGCAGCGTGCGCTCATCCAGTATCGCAAGCCCGAGAACTACAAGCTCGTGCGCGAGGCGCTGGAAAAAGCCGGCCGCCGCGATCTGATTGGCTACACCAAGCATTGCCTGATTCGTCCCGTGCCCCCGCGCCCGGGCGAGACGTCTGCTGGCGGCGGGCATGGCACCGGCAAGAAGGGCGGCAAACCGCATGGCGGCGCCGGCGGCAAGGGGCCCAAGGGTAGCAAGGGGCACGGCGGCATGTCGCGCGCACAGAACACTGCCGGTCGCAATCGCGCGGCCCAGGGACGGCAGGGCGCCAACGGCGGCGGACGTCGCAACTAGGGCAGCGGCGCGCTCGCTGCGTCCATCCCACACGCGTGGCGCAGCGAGCGCATCGCCCCTACCAGCACAAAGCCGGCGATGGCAACCGTGACCACCACGTCGAGCGGAGTGTTCACAAACCACAGCAGCCCCATGAGATACGACCCGGCATTAAAGGCAAAGTGCAGCAGGATCGTGTAGCGGAGCTTTCCGGTCGTCACGAGCACCCAACCAAAGATGAGGCCGGCGGCACCCGCGTAGCAACCCTGCACCCAGTTCATGTGCATAAAGCCGAAGACCGCCGCCTGCAGCACGATTGCCGCGGCGACGCCCCAGGTACTCGGGGCCGACCAGGGCACCATGGCGCCGTCCTGCGCGCTCGCACGACGCCGGCGCTTCCAAAGTGGGCGGCACTGCGGATTAAACGCTCGGAGCGAAAACTCAAAAATAATGCCGCGCACCAGCAGCTCCTCACAAAATGGGGCGCCGAGCACCGTAGTCAGGACGGCGAGATAGCTGGTGTCGCCCATGCCTGTTTCCTCGACAAGCTCGCTGTAGTCGGCCGCGGCATCGGGCAACAGCGACAGCACGGCGTCGGTCACGTAGCCAACGACCACCTGCAGGGCCAAGCCAATCACGATAACGCAGGCGATGCGTTTCCACGCCCCACGCGCTCCCCCGCCGAGCGGATGCTCGCTTTGCCGGCGTGCCATAAACGAACGCGGCCACAGATAACGCCACCACAGTAGCGCCATCAAAAACGATGCCGTCTGCGCGACGGCCTGAAGCAATTGAATGTCGAGGCCATCGATCGAAAAACCCATGAACACCGATGCGACGCCAAGGGCGGAGAACAAAACGACGCTCAGGGCAATATCGGCAGCGACGACGCCAAAACAGGCAAGCGCCCAAATCATCGCATTGAGCATGCCAACCTCCTCCCGACAGGTAGTCGTTAAAGAACGTCCCCAACGACTAGTCATTGGGGACGTTCTTTAACGACTAGTTGCTGGGGACAGTCTTTGCCAAAAGCCCCGTTGGGCGAGATGTCGAACGGGAAGGTGCCGCAGCGATTGAAGGCGGCGATGAACATGCGGATGGCGTTGGACGGCGTGGTGCCCACGAGCTGGGTTGCCGCCGCGAAGGCCGCCTTTTCCTCGGGCAAGACCTTCGCGACAACCGGGGTCATGTGTTCTGCCATGGCGCTTCCTTTTTGAAACGACGGTGGTGCGGATGGATGCGGGCCACGCGGCTGGGCGACGGGCTGTGAAGGCAACCCGATTGGCCCGCATCTGGAGTTTGTTCTACGGCGTTGGTATTACTTGGTATTCCTAAGTATTACCCCGCAGATAGAATACCATACCCGATCCCATGGGGACGGAGAAAAAACGGATCAATTTGTTGCTGAGTAAGTATTTAGAGCGTGATGATGTCCGAGATATTGAGGGCCTGAGCGTCGACGGCATCGTGCGTAGCAAGCAACAGCATGCGGCCGTCGAGCAAGTCGCGCACGACCTCGGCGCATGCGTCGCGCGCAGCGATGTCTAGACCGGTAAAGGGCTCGTCCAGAATCACCGCGTCGCCTGGGCACAGCAGAGCTCGGGCAATCTCGACGCGACGGCGCTGCCCGCCCGAAAGCTCGGCCACACGAGCATGCACATCGACCCCCGGCACCAGCAGGCGCAACAGGGCTGCGGCACTCGAGGCGTCCATGTGCGCGTCGGCGCACACCAGCACGTTATCCAGGGCAGAAACGTCCTCGACCAGGTGCACATCCTGAAACACCATCGAGCACGGCGCGCACTCCCCCACTGCCAGGGCAAGC
>CABQXG010000146.1 GCA_902468045.1 uncultured Collinsella sp. | reverse complement strand
CCCTGCTGGCCGCCCAGGTGCATCTTATTTTTAATCTCGTCAAGGAAGCCCATGGTTGTGTCCTCTCGCGGTTTAGTGCAGGCGCCCCGATAATCAGTGCGCACTTCAGAGCCTTATTTTACTGCAAACTCCGGGCTAAATACTACCCTGCCCAAGCGAACGAGCGTAGAGCCCTCCTCAAGGGCAGGCTCAAAGTCCTCGCTCATGCCGCAGGAAAGCTCAGGCAGGTTCAAATCGGGATGCGCCGCCTCCAGCTCATCCCTCAGCTCACGAAGCCCCGCAAAGGTGCGGCGTGCCACATCCTTATTCCCCCGGGGCGCCATAGTCATAAGCCCCTGTACGCAAATTCCCTCAAGTTCCGCAAGCTCACCCGCGGCGGCGCGAATCTCATCGGGCGAAAAGCCTCCCTTCGACTCCTCACCACTCACATTGACCTCAATGAGCACACGCTGGGGGCCGGCGAGCTCGCCTGCCCCAATCTTGCGGACAGCACGGCTCGAGATCGCCTGCGCCAGATGCAGCGAACCCACCGAGTGAATCAGCTCGGCTGAGCCCAGCACCGCATTGATCTTATTGGTCTGCAGGTTGCCGATCATATCGAAGCGCACCTCGGGCAGCTCCGGATGCTCCGCCAGACCCGTGAGCTTGCGAACCAGCTCCTGCGGGCGATTCTCGGCAAAATGGCGATACCCCGCCTGGATGGCGGCAACGGTCTCATCGACACCAACGGTCTTGGACACGGCAATGAGGCGCGCGCCGTCGTGGGGACGGCCTGCGCGATCGAGCGCCGCATAAAAACGTTCAAGAATCTGCTCGCGGCGAGCGCGCATCAAGTCCAAATAGTTATCCATTGCTAATCGCCTCCGCTGACAGCCAAACAAGTAGTCCCATGCTAACGCAAGAGCGCGGCCCCGCATGTGCAAGGCCGCGCTCACTTAGGTATTTACAATCTTTCGACGAACGGGGTTACTTACTCCTCGTCGTCCTCGCCATCGTCCTCGTCCTCAAGATGATCGAGCAGATAGCGAAGACCCTCGCTGACCTCGTTAACGGGCACCTTGGCAACGTAGCGAGCGTCGACGGCGGGCCTCATGATAACACCCTCGCCCGAAGGCACGCGCATGCTCTCGAGCTCATCCTCATCAGTGCGGGCGATATCGCCGGCATTCATGCGCTGACCAGTCAACAGGAAGGTCAGACGGCAAGCGGCATCGATGGAAATCGAGGCGATGCGATCGAGGTAGCGCGAAACCATGATAGCGCGGCGCAGGTCGTCATAGTTGCTGTCGTCGTCCATAAAGTCGCCCGTATCCATACGGTTAAAGGTGCGGAAGAACTTCTCGTAGGCGGCGTGCACCGGCTCGTCCTCGACGGCCAAGTTGCAGATGATGGACATATCATTGGTGACGAGCGCGGAAAGCGAAGAGCCCAGCACCTGGTAGACGGCCTCAGCCTCGGCCTCGACCGTGCCGACAAGCTCCTTGGGCAGCGAGATATCGGCCTTGATCATATGACGCGTGGCGCGGCAGATCTGGCGAACCTTATCGGTCATGCGCTGCAGGTTAAAGTCGACGTAGATGATCGTCTGAAGCAGGCGGAAGTCGGAGGCGACCGGTGACTGCGTGGCGATCAGGTTGTAGCAGACGGCCTCCAGGTTGGCGCAGCGTGCGTCAATCGAAAGTGTGCGCTTCTTGGTCTTGGTGGCGAGCTTGCGGTCGTCGGTCACATAGGCCTTCACGGCATCGTGGATGGCCAAATCGACGGCCTCATAGATGCTCAGCATCTCGTGACGGGCCTCGACGAGCTGACGGGAAAACAGTTTGCGCATGGTTCACTCCAATCAGTTGGGTGCGGTCATGCCGCCCGCACAGTGAATACACACCGGACCAGGTCCGATCAGCTTGGGACTAGTCGCACTGATCAGCCAAAGCGGCCGGTGATATAGTCTTCCGTCCGCGAGTCCACCGGGCTGGTGAAGATCGCGTCGGTTTGACCATACTCGATGAGCGTGGCGGGCTCGCCGGCAACTTCCTGCAAGAAGAATGCGGTGTAGTCGCTAATACGAGCTGCCTGCTGCATTGAATGCGTGACGATGATGATCGTCATCTCGGGCGCCAGCTCGGCCATCAGATCCTCGACCTTAGAGACGGACGTGGGGTCGATGGCGGAGCAGGGCTCGTCCATCAGGAGGACATCGGGTTGCACCGCGAGCACGCGCGCGATGCACAGACGCTGCTGCTGACCGCCCGAGAGCGCCAAACCATCCTTGTTGAGCTGATTGGATACCTCTTTCCAGAGGTTGGCGCGCTTGAGCGATTCTTCCACGATGTCATCGAGGTCACTTTTGCTAGTCACGCCCTGCAGACGAGGGCCAAAAGCGACATTCTCGTAGATGGATTTGGGAAACGGATTGGGCTGCTGAAAGATCATGCCCACGCGGCGACGGAGATCGACCGGGTCGACGCCCTCGGCATAGATATCATTGCCGTCGAGCGTCATGGTGCCCTCGATGCGCGTGCCCTCGATCAGGTCGTTCATGCGGTTGATGCAGCGCAAAAACGTCGATTTGCCGCAGCCCGAAGGGCCAATAAACGAGGTGATGGCGTTTTTGGCGATGTTGAGGTCGAGCCCCGTCAGCGCATGAAAGTCACCGTACCAAAAGTTGAAATCCTTGGCCGTAATGGCCGCTTGCTCCAGCGTGGGAGCGGACTGATAAACGGACATGGGACTCCTTAACTAGCGACGCTTGCGCGACAGGAAGCGCGCAAACAGGTTGAAGGCCAGAATGATCACCATCAGCAAGAGCGCGGTGCCGTAGGCTGCGTTCATGTTGATGCCGTCGTTGGCAAGCAGGTACAGGTGAACCGTCATGGGGCGGCCGGAATCGAGCGGCGAAATAGGTAGATTGATGGCCTGGCCCATGGTGTAAAGTACAACCGCGGTCTCGCCAATGGCACGGCCGATGGCAAGGACGATGCCGGTGGCGATGCGGCCAAAGGCGGAAGGAAGCACGATCTTGGAAACGACCTGCCACTTGGTGGCGCCCAAGCCATATGCGCCCCAACGGATATAGCGCGGCACGGCGCGAATAGCCTCCTCGGTGGTGCGCATGACGATAGGCAGCATCAGAAGCGCCAGCGCCAGGGCAGCCGAGACCATCGAAAGGCCCAGGCCCATGGCCTCGACAAACAAGGCGTAGCCAAACAGACCCATAACGATGGAGGGCACCGAGGCCAAAGCGTCAGCAGCGTAGCGAATGAGCTCGACGACCTTGCCCTGCTTGGCGTACTCGGCCAGATAGACGGCTGCCAGCACAGCGATCGGCGTGCAGATAAGCATGGCGAGCGCCGTCACATAGACGGTCGAGACGATCGTGGGCCAAATACCGCCCTCGGCGTTGACGCCCTGGGGCCAACCGAAGATAAAGTCGAGCGAGATGTGTGGCAGGCCGTTGATGACCACGTAGACGATGATAGCGACCAGCACCAGCGTGGTGATGTAGGCAGCGGCACGGAACACGCCAAGCATGATCTTGTTGGACAGGTCCTTGTTGATGCGGCCCTTCTTGCCGTGGGAAAGGGCACGCTTGATGCGCTCGCGCGACGAGGTCGTATCGACCGTCGTGTCAACGGAATCGGACATAGCCTACCCCCTCTTCTTCTTGGAAATCAGACGGACGATGCCCACCAGCGTGGCGGAGATGATAAACAGGACCACACCCATGCCGAACAGCGCCGAGCGGTGCAGACCCGAGGAATAGCTCATGTCGAGCGCAATCTGGCTCGTGAGCGTCGAGATGGGGCTCGCAATGCTGTCGGGAATAACCGGGGCGTTACCTACGACCATGAGCACGGCCATGGTCTCGCCGATGGCACGGCCCATACCCAGCACGATGGCATCAACGATACCCAGCTTCGCGGCAGGTAGCACGACCTTATAGATGGTCTGCCACTTGGTGGCGCCCATGGCATACGATGCCTCGCGAATGCCCATGGGAATGGAATTGAGAGCATCGATGGTGAGCGTGGTGATGGTAGGGACGATCATGATGGCGAGCACAAACCACGCCGTCAGCGCACCAAAACCAAGGCCGCCGGTCAGTTGTGCGATAAACGGGCGGATGATGATCATGCCAAAGAAGCCGTAGATGATGGAGGGTATGCCCGCCAGCAGGTCAACGGCGGGGCTGATGAGCTTGCGCACGCGCTTGCTGGCAATCTCGACCAGGTAAACGGCCGTACCCACGCCCAGCGGCACGCCCATGGCGAGCGCACCGACGGTCACCAGACCCGAACCGGCAAGCAGCGACAAGATGCCGTAGTGGCCCTCGGAAGGCGCCCACGTAAAGCTAAAGAAGTCCGCCAGACCGATGTCAGTAAAGACGGGCAGCGCCGAGTACGTGGTAAAGACATAAATCAGGATGACGGTAACGAC
>CABQXG010000145.1 GCA_902468045.1 uncultured Collinsella sp. | reverse complement strand
CAAGCGTCATGCCGTCAGCGTTGAACATGAGCTTAGGCACAAAGAGCATAACCCCCGACAGATCTTGGGGCAGCTGCTCCAGAATGTCACACGCGACGATGAGGCCGGTCACGTCCACGTTGCCGCCAAAGTAGCGGTTCTTGATGGCTGTGACGGTGCCGGCGAGTCCCCGGGGCGATTCCACGAAACGTGCCACGGTGTCGCGTGCGCTGGCGCCCGAGAGGCACAGCAGGTGCTGGTTGCGCTCGGCGATTGTCTCGCGAACGCGACGCAGACGCTCGGCGTCGGTTGCAAGCACGTCGTCGGTCTCGTCCAGATATGAGCGGATCATGCCGATGCCGTCGTAGTACTGCGGGTAGCCGTCGTAAAAGTCAGCCTCGGGAGGATCGATGCCAGCGTCCAGATAGAACTCGTCGCTCATCTGGAAGGTGTGGCGGCCAAAGCGCTCATAGGCGCGGTCCTGGAAGGGCCTGATCATCGCGATGGTCTCGCGCGCCAGCTCGGGCTTGTCGCTGTAGGACCAGCTAAAGCGGTTTTGATGCTTGGTAAAACCGAGCGGCACAATGCCCAGGCTGGTGATTTGCTCGTGCTCCTCGCAAAAGCGCAGGGTCTTTTCCAGCTCCTCGCCGTCGTTCATGCCGGGGCACAACACGATCTGCGCGTGAATCTCGATGCCGGCGGCCATGATGGTCTCGAGCACGTCCATGCCTCGCTGGGCGTTGCGGCCCATCATGCGGCGGCGGACGTCGGGGCTCACGGCGTGGACTGACACGTTCATAGGGCTCATGTTGCGCTGGATGACGTTTTGCACGTCCTCGTCGGTGAGGTTCGTGAGCGTGACAAAGTTGCCCTGCAAAAAGCTCAGGCGATAGTCGTCGTCGCGAATATAGAGCGTGGAGCGGCCGCCCTTGGGGAGCATCGTCATAAAGCAGAACACGCAGGCGTTTACGCAGGTGCGCATGCCGTCGAAGATGGGACCATCGAATTCAAGGCCCCAGTCCTCTCCCGGGAAGCGGTCGAGCTCGACGGGGGTGACGCTGTTGTCGCGCGGGTCGAAAACCTCGAGTTCGACGCTGTCGTCGTCGGCCTCCCAGAGCCACACGATCATGTCGGTGAGTGCCTCACCGTTGACCGTGAGCACGCGCATACCCGGCTCTATACCCACATCCCACGCGGGCGATTCGGGACGCACGTTCTTTACGAGCGCGCCCTCACCCGGCTCGGGGTCGCGGCTGCGCCCGTAATCGGCCACCTCGGCGGCGTATGCGGGTACGGTCTGGTCCATGGCTAGCGGCAAAGCTCCTTGATGCGCTCAACGGCGCGCTCGATGTGTTCTTGCGGGGTGGAGGCGCCGGCGGTGACGCCGATGTGGTGAGCGTCGGTAAACCACGCGGCCTGAAGCTCGGAAGCTTCCTCGATGTGATACGTGCGCTCGCAGGCGTCTGCGCAAATCTGTGCCAGGCGACGGGTGTTGCCCGAGTTCTTGCCGCCCACGACGACCATGCAGTCGCAGCGGTTGGCAAGTGTGGCCGCTGCCTGTTGACGCTCACTCGTGGCGGCGCAGATGGTGTTGATCACACGCAGCTCCTGCACGCGCGGGGTGATAGCGGCCACGACCTCGGCGAGGTTCTGCGCGGTCTGGGTGGTCTGCACGACGAGGCCTACCTTGCCCTTGAACGACAAGGCGTTGGCGTCGGCGGCACAGCTCACGACCTGCGCATCAGTGCCGGCGTGGCCCAGAATACCCTCGACCTCGGGGTGGCCTGGCTCGCCTACGACCACCACGCGGTAGCCCTCGCGCACCAGGCGCTCGGCTGCCATATGGACCTTCTTCACGTAGGGGCAGGTGGCGTCGACCACGTTGAGGCCGCGCTTGCGGGCAGCATCGATCACCTGCGGCACCACGCCGTGGGCGCGGATGATCACGGTGCCGGTTGCGGCGTCGTCCAGGGTTTCGGCCAAGCCAACGCCTGCCTCAGCAAGCTCGCGCACCACGATGGGGTTATGGATGAGCGGACCCAAGGTATGGACCTGAGCGCGCTCCCCTGCCTGCGGCGCGGCGGCCAGCGCCATATCGAGCGCGCGTTGTACGCCGTAGCAGGTGCCGGCGTGGGCGGCGATCTCGATGGTAGGCGCGGTTTCCTGGTCGGACGCAGCCGCGGCGGTGTTCGTCACGTTCTCGCTCATGGCTAGAACCTGCCCGGATGCTCGGCGCACAGATCGTCTCGCATAGCGTAGACGCGGTTCATGGCCTCGGACTCAAACCATTCCAGGCGCTCCGTGCGCTTAAGCCCAGCCGGTGCGTCGGAAAGCGAGACGGCCTTGCCAGCACGGATCCAGCACTTCTTGGGACGCATGATCTTTTTGCCCGCGGGCGTGATATCGGACCAGCCGCAGATGGCGAGCGGGTTCACAGGTGCCTTGCCCATCTGGGCGATGAGCGCAAAGCCGCCGTGGACCTCGGGCTTGATCTCGCGCGAGCGGATGCGCGTGCCCTCGGGGAAGATCAGGACGTCCTCGCCGCGCTGCAGTGCATGCTGAGCGGCGCGCAGGCACTTCATATCGGCAGTACCGCGCTCGACGGGGATGCCGCCAACGCGGCTAAAGGCCCAGCGCACAATCTTGCTCTTGGCGAACTCGGACTTAAAAATGGGGCGAATGCGGCGGCCGCCAAAGAACAGCGCCGTCTCCACGGCCAAGAGCTCGGCCATCGAGGTGTGGTTGCAGATGACCACGCTGCCGCGGCCTTCCTGGCGCTCAAACAGAAGATCGGCGTCCTCGACCTTCCAGCGCCACATGAGCTTGGAGAAGGCCCAAAGGATGGCCATGACTACGACGACGGTGCCGCGGATGAGCGCTGGAAACTCGGCGTAGGGGGCGTTGTAATAGTCCTCGGGCGTCTGCTTAAACAGGCGCATGGGCTACCTCCTTTGGTTAATGAGGTCCTCGATTATCGAGACGACCTCGTCGATGGTGTGGGCGGTGGAGTCGACGTGCACGGCGTCCTCGGCGGGCACGAGCGGGGCGACCTCGCGGCTGCTGTCGAGCTTGTCGCGCTGCTTAAGGGCGTCGAGGGTCTCGTCGACCTCGGCCTCGAGTTGCGCGGGCGTGAGCGGCTGGGCGTCGTTTTGGTGACGCTGCAGCACGCGGCGGCGGGCGCGCTCACGCGGGTCGGCGGTCAGGAAGACCTTGACCTGCGCGTTAGGGAACACGACGGTACCGATGTCGCGACCCTCGGCCACGATATCGCGGTCCTCGGCGGCGCGGCGCTGGTGGATGAGCATGGCGGCGCGCACGCCCGGATAGGCCGAGACCTTGGACACGTTGGCGTCGACCTGCGGGGTGCGGATGGCGGCCGAAGCGTCCTGGCCGTCAATGGTCAGGCGCGTGTCCTCGCCGGTGCCGTTTGTAAAGCGGATCTCGATCTGCTCGGCGAGGGCGTCGATGGCCGCCTCGTCATCCAGGTCGATGCCGCGGTCGAGCGCGGCGAAGGTGACGGCGCGATACATGGCGCCCGTGTCGAGCTTGTTAAAGCCCAGCTGGCGGGCGATCTCCTTGGCGATGGTGGACTTGCCGGATCCGGCGGGGCCGTCGATGGCGACGATCATGCAATGCTTCCTTTCGATGATTGACGTGCTGGTATGGTTCGCGGGCGTTGGGGCGCGGCGGGTTGCCTAGCCCGTGTAGCGCTCGCGGTAGGTGTTGCGCTTGGGTGCGGAGCCGTGGCTGCCGTGGTGACGCGTGCGGCTGGCGAGAGTTTCCTGAGGCTTGCCACCGCGTATGGCGCTGGCCTGCTTGGGCGGGATACCACCGCTTTTGAGGATCTGCACCTCGCGGTCGGTGAGCTCGCGCCACGAGCCCTTGGCCACGTCCTTGAGCTCCAGGCCGGCAAAGTTGCAGCGATGCAGACAGATTACCGGATGGTGAATCTTGCTCAACATGCGCTTAACTTGATTCTTGCGACCCTCGCGGATGATGACCTCGACGGCAGTGGTGCCGGGCTTGACGCCTTGCGGAGCCACGGCCTCGGCCTCGCGTGCGGTGATGACGCGGCAGATCGCCGGCTGGCATAGGCCGTCGTCGAGCTCGATGCCACGGCGGAGCGGGTCTAGATCGCGGTCGGACAGACTGCCGTCCACGAGTGCCTGGTAGGTCTTGTAGACATGCTTGCTGGGGTGCAGCAGATCCTGCGACAGGTCACCGTCGGTGGTAAAGAGCAAAAGGCCCGTGGTGTCGCGGTCTAGGCGACCCACCGGGAAAAGTCCCGGAAAGCGTTCGCGGGGGACCAGGTCGGCTACGCAAGGGCGCTCCTGCGGGTCGCTCATGGTGGTGAGGTAGCCGGTCGGCTTGTAGAGCATCAAGTACACGGCACCCTGGTTGAGCTTGACGGGCATGCCGTCGACCTCGATCTGGTCGCGGTTGACGTCGACCTTGGTGC
>CABQXG010000144.1 GCA_902468045.1 uncultured Collinsella sp. | reverse complement strand
ACTTGGCCCTGGCGACCATGTAGTTGCCAGCCCCGCCGTCTACGAGCAGGTGCTCGAGGATGCCGGCGTGCTTTCTGCCGAGCGTCGTCGTGAGGCCATCCTCGCCGGTATCGCCGAGGTCGAGGCCGCTCGCCCCGGCTGTCATGTCGACACGCCCAAGAAGGTCTTTGAGGAGGTCATTAACCTCTGCGAGTGGCCGACGGTGCTCGTCGGTACCTTCGATGAGGAGTTCCTCAAGGTCCCGCACGAGATTATCTGCGAGTCCATGCTCACCAACCAGCGCTACTTCCCGATCTATGACGGCGAAGGCAAGCTGACGCGTGAGTTCGTGGTCGTCTCCAACAGCAAGCCCGAGAACGCCGAGCGCGTGATCGACGGCAACGAGCGCGTCGTGCGCGCCCGTCTGGACGACGCAAAGTTCTTCTACGAGGAGGACCTGAAGATCTCCCTCGACGAGTTCCGTGAGCGTCTGGCCAAGGTTGCCTTCCAGGAGAAGCTCGGTAGCGTGCTCGCCAAGTCCGAGCGCATTGAGCAACTCGCGCTTGCCATCGCTCGCGAGGCCCATCTGGGCGCCCACCTGGCCGCCGATGCCGCTCGCGCCGCGCACCTGTGCAAGGCCGACTTGGTATCCAACGCCGTCGTCGAGTTCACGAGCCAGCAGGGCGTGATGGGCGGTTACTACGCCACCGCGATGGGGGAGAACGACGAGGTTGCCCACGCCATTCGCGATCATTATCGTCCCCGCTTTGCCGGTGACGAGCTGCCCGAGGGCACCGCTGGCTGCATCGTGGCCTGCGCCGACAAGCTCGATACCATCGCCGGTATCTTTGCCATCGGCGAGCCCCCGACCGGCTCCTCCGACCCCTACGCGCTGCGTCGTGCCGCTATCGGCATCATCAACATCCTGCGCGACCGTCTGCCGATCGACCCCACATCGCTCATCGACTTCGCCCTCGAGCTCTATAGCGAGCAGGGCATTGAGTTCGACGCCGCCAAGGTCGCCCAGCAGGTTCGCGACTTCTTCCATGGCCGCCTGGTGAGCATGGCCCGCGACGAAAAGATCCCGGCCGATACCGTTGCCGCCGTCTCTGCGGTGCACATCATCGCCCCGTCCGTCTTCTTCGCCCGCTGCGCCGCCCTCGACGAGGCCCGCAAGAACGATGCCGAGACCTTTGACAACCTGGCTACGGCCTATGCCCGTGCCTCGCATATCTCCAAGCCCGAGCTGGGCGCGGAGTACGACCGCAGCCTGATGGGCGAGGCCGAGCTCGCGCTTGCCGATGCTTCCGAGGCTGCTCAGACTGCTGTCGATGCTGCCCTTGCTGCCGAGGACTACCCGGCCGCATTTGCCGCCCTCGCCGCCCTGCGCGCGCCCATCGACCGTTTCTTCGATGAGGTTATGGTCATGGACAAGGACGAGCAGCTCCGCGATAATCGCCTTAAGCTGCTCAACCGCTTCGAGGCCGTTTTCTCCGGCATTGCCAACATCGGTGAGCTTGCCCGCAAAAAGTAAGCCAGCCTGCGCGTAAGCGCAAAAGGAGCCCCGCATGGATTGCCCGGTCACCGCTCGTCCCACCGTTATCGTTATCTCCGACTCGCTCGGCGATACCGCTTGTGAGGTGGTGCTTGCGGCGTCCGGGCAATTTGATGAAGGGGCTTTTCGCGTTTTACGTCTGCCCAAGGTGACTTCCGTGGAGCAGGTCAAGTCATTTGTGGGGCCGCGCGTCGATGCCGACCATCGCGATATTGCCGTGTTTCACACCATTGTCGATCCGGCGCTTCGCGCCCGTGTGCTCGATTACCTGGGCATGCTGCATATTCGTTCAGTCGACCTGATTGGCCCGACGCTCGCCGTGCTATCGTCGCTTATCGGTGTGCCGCCCAAGGGCGTTGCCGGCGTGATTCACAAGACCGATGACCGCTACTTCCATCGCATCGAGGCCATGGAGTATTTTGTTGAGCACGATGATGGGCGCGGTTGCGACGATCTGTCAGGTGCCGATATCGTGCTGCTGGGCGTATCGCGCACGTCCAAGACGCCGCTGTCGATGTATCTGGCCTATCAAGGTTACAAGGTTGCCAATGTTCCGTTGGCCCATGGCATGGAGCCGCCGAAGTCGATTTACGAGGTTGACCCGATGCGCCTGTTCGGCCTGATTTCGACCGTCGATGTGATTTCTGAAATTCGCGATAGCCGCTTGGGCGATGACTACGCTCGTGCCGTTGCCGGCTCCTATGCCGAGCCCGAGAGCGTGCACAGCGAGCTCGAGGAAGCCCGTGCGCTCATGAAGCGCCTAGGCTGCTTTGTGGTACGTACCGACGGCAAGGCCATCGAGGAGAGCGCCTCCGAGATCATCAGCCACTTGGAGGAAATCCAAGAAGCCCGCGCCCGCCGCGCCGCCCGTCGAGCCCAACAAAGCTAGCTTATTGGGGTAGCTAAAAAGCCCCGTCTAAAAAGACTAACTAAAAATAATGCACGATAATGGTAAAGCGATTTAGCAAATTACTTGCATTTGACCTGCAAGTTTATTGAAGTGGTCTCTTCATAAGGTAACCACCTTTACCTACCGTTTACCGCCAGTTTTAGCACGTTTACCAAACCGCGCATCCTCTGCTTAAGCCCGCTCAAAACCCGCCGTATAGTTCCCTCACGGCCCGCATCTGGCGGGTCGATTCGTTACCACGGTCGTGCGCGTAAGCGCATGGAAGGGGAAGTATCGTGAGCGATTGCAAGAGGGTTTACCGTTTTGGAACCGACGCCCAGGGCACCTGTGTCACCGAGGGCGACAAGTCCATGAACTTCGTGCTTGGCGGCAAAGGCGCTAACCTTGCCGAGATGAGCCGTATCGGCCTGCCGGTTCCCGGTGGCTTTACCATTACCTGCCAGACTTGCGTCGAGTACTCCGGTGCCGGCAACGTGTGGCCCGAGGGCGCACTCGATGAGATCGTTGCCGCCGAGGCGGACCTCGAGGCCCGCTGCGGCAAGAAGCTCGGCGACGCCTCCGATCCGCTGCTCGTGTCGGTTCGTTCGGGCGCTCCGTTCTCCATGCCCGGTATGATGGACACGGTCCTCAACTTGGGCCTCAACGACGATTCCGTCCAGGGCCTCATCGCGCAGACGCAGAACCCGCGTTTTGCCTGGGATAGCTATCGTCGCTTTATCCAGATGTTCTCCAACGTCGTCATGGGTGTCGATGCCGACCTGTTCGAGAACGCCCTGACCCAGGCCCGCCTGGTCGCCGGCGTTCGCGTCGATTCCGAGCTTTCGGCCGAGGACCTGCAGGAACTCGTCGAGACCTTTAAGGGCATCTTCTCCGAGAACGTCGATGCCGCCCTGTATCCCGAGCTCGAGGTCGCCGATGGCAAGCCCGTCTTCCCACACGATCCGGAGCTCCAGCTGCGCCTTGCCATCCAGGCCGTCTTTGGCAGCTGGATGAACGAGCGCGCCTGCATCTATCGCAAACAGCACGGCATCTCCGACGAGCTCGGCACCGCCGTCAACGTGCAGGCCATGGCCTTTGGCAACAAGGGCGAGACCTCTGCGACAGGCGTCGCCTTTACGCGTAATCCGGCCGACGGCACCAAGGAGTTCTACGGTGACTTTTTGGTTAATGCCCAGGGCGAGGACGTCGTCGCCGGTATCCGCAACACCGAGCCCATCGCCGACCTCAAGACCACCTCGGGCCTCGAGTCCGCAGGTGAGGAGCTCGAGCGCGTGTTCCTGACGCTCGAGGATCATTACCGCGATATGTGTGATATCGAGTTTACCATCGAGCAGGGCAAGCTCTGGATGCTCCAGACCCGCGTGGGCAAGCGCACCGCCACCGCCGCCCTGCGCATCGCCATCGAAATGGTCGAGGAAGGCCTGATCACCCGCGAAGAGGCCGTGAGCCGCATCGATCCCGCGCAACTCGACCAGCTCCTTCACCCGCAGTTCGACGCCTCCAAGAAGTACGAGGCTCTCGCCAGCGGTCTTAATGCCAGCCCCGGTGCCGCCGTGGGCGAGGTCGTGTTCTCGAGCGACGACGCTGTCGCGCGTTCCGCCGAGGGTCACAAGGTCATTCTGGTTCGTTGGGAGACCAACCCCGACGACCTGAAGGGCATGGTCGCCGCCGAGGGCATCCTGACCAGCCACGGTGGCAAGACGAGCCATGCCGCCGTTATCGCCCGCGGCATGGGTACGCCCTGTGTCTGCGGCGTTGAGCGCTTCCACATCGACGCCGCCGAGAAGGTCGTGCGTATCGAGGGCATCGACCGCGTGCTGCGCGAGGGCGATGTCATTTCCATCGACGGTACCCAGGGTATCGTCGTCGACGGCGCCGTTGATCTGGTCTCGGCCGAGCTCACCGGCGATCTGGACACTATCCTGTCCTGGGCCGATGAGATTCGTCTGGACGAGACCTGTGGCCATGCCAACCATGTGCGCGTCAACGCCGACAATCCCG
>CABQXG010000143.1 GCA_902468045.1 uncultured Collinsella sp. | reverse complement strand
CTGGCGACGTTCCCCCTGATATCGGAGGTTCCAGGTATGTTTCGCGCTCCGTTAAACAACTATCGGTTGGGCTAACATGGGTCGCCGTGCTATTTCGATAACCCTTGCAGTGGTCTGCCTGGCTGTGCTCCTGGGCGCTACAGGGCTGTTTGCTATAAGCCGAGAAACGTCCTATATGCAGGAATGCGCTTCCGAAGGGTTTGCCATTGACGGTTACTATCGGGACGACAAGACGAGTCTGGAAACCCTGGCCTTTCTTGAAGAGGATAACCATCGGTGGCAACTGGTCGACAAAGACGGCAGCTGCGTTGACGGGCAGTTTAAGCGTACGGATGACCCCAACATCCTGATATTAAAGAAGGAAAACGGCGAAGAATTCGGTACGATTCACGTTGCGTATATATCGCGCCGGCGCGATCAGGGCCAGCTCTATCTATTTAGAGATAGCAAAGTGACCCGATTTTATCTGGTGAGCACCAAACCTGCGTTTACGGTGGAGTCTGGCGATGTCGATCTGGACAGTTGATTCACAGCAATAAAACAGCGAGCGGGGCGCGGGTGTGAACTGCACCCCGCTATTTGCTCGTGTCCGTATCGCACCTGCGCCTCGTCGTAACTTGCGTCCGTGCGAGCATTCATCCCGCGCTCTGCATCACTTCACATCGAACTCCACGCGATCGAGTTCGGGCACGTTGAGGTCGATGAGCTTGCGGGCGACGTGGCGGTCGTGCGTTCCGAGCGCCTCGCTCGTTGTCACATGGGCGACAGTTTGGCGCTCGACGATGCCCTCCTCGTCGCCTTCGGTGGCCGAGGTCTCGACGGCGACGGTGTAATCCTTAAAGCCCGGCAGCACCGCGGCAAGCTCGCGTGTGGTCTCGGTGACGCCGTAGCCGTCCTGCACGCCGGCCTGCGCCGAGCCAATGGAACCCGCGGTCATAACGATGCAGGGGATGGCAAAGATCACCGTGCCCACAATAATGCGGCGGCGCACTTTGCGTGACAGCTCGTTGACCTCAGCGTTTTCCTCGGCGGTCACAATGCCGTCGCCGTTGAGGTCGCGCTTGAGCGGCACACGCAAAAGAAGCAGCACGGCTTCGGCGGCCAGTGCGATAAAGACCACGTTGATGCCAAACTCGTAGAGCGCCGAGAGAAACAGCGACCCGCTTGCGATGGCGATGCCATAGCCCGCCGCGCACAGGGGCGGCATGAGCGCGGTCGCCACGGCCACGCCGGCGATGAGCGTGGCGGGTTCCTGGTCGCGCGAGTTGCCCAGGCCACCCGCAAAGCCGCCCGCGAGTGCGACGGCAAGGTCCCATATGGTGGGTGTCGAGTTGTCGATGATGGCCGCCGTGGTGGTGCCAAGGGGCGAGAGCTTAAAGTACAGCGTGGACGTGACCAGGCAAAAGACCATCTGCAGTGCGAGGCTGGCAATGGCCTCGACGGTGATCTCGCGGTCGAGCGTTGCAATACCGTATGCCATGGCAAGGACCGAGCCCATAAGCGGGCAGATGAGCATGGCGCCCACGATGGCAATGTCCGAATCGATATCGAGGCCGATGCTTGCGATGAGCATGGCGATGATGAGGATACACAGGTGAGAGCCAGTCAGACGCGCCCCGTTTACAAAACGCTTGCGGATCACGTGATAGGGCGCGCGTCCCTCGCGAATGTTGAACGCGCGCTTTAAAAAGCGACCAGCCTGCTCGGCAGCCTCACTATGGGCAGGGCGGATGCCGTGGCGACGGTGATGGCGTTCGCGTAGTCGCTTGATCTGTTGTTTGTCGAGTTCCATGTCCACCTCGTTCCAGCGCGGTCCGCGCAACGCGCCCGTTGTCCTAACTCTACACCGTGGCGGGCGGGGTGTCTGTTGGATGCGGAATCCGATAGGGCGGATGACGCGGGAGCAAATGCAAATCACAGGCTCAATTCCATCCCGCGAGAATATGATGCACCAGTTCCTTCAAATGTGACGAAACTGTGAAGCACGAGAGCGTGAATTTCAAAAAATACGCTGGTCGCCAATGTTGCGCAACAGAATTCAAAAATCGACAGCTACCGTTTGATACGTATGGATACATCCGTGTCAAAGGGAGAAAGCCATGGCAAACTACAGTCCACAACACTTTGAGCCTCGGGCCAAGGCCGTCAACGTCAAGGGCGTTGCCAACCGCGCCGTCGCAACCGTTTTGACGGCGGGCCTCATCGCTCAGCCGCTCATGTCGCCGCTGGCGGCAATCGCCGCACCGTCAACCGATAACGGCGATTCTGTTCAGGGGGGGGGTAGTTCTGTAGAGAATACCGATGCCGCCGGTAACCAAGCGGTCGTAAAGACGGCTGCCCAGCTGGCCGAGGAGTCGGCAAAGCAGCTCAAGGACGCTCAGGCCGCCTACGATGCCGCCCAGAAGAAGGCCGACGCGGCGGGCCAGTCTCAAAAGCAGGCGCAGCAGCAAAAGAATCAGGCCTCGCAGGCTGTGAGCGACAACGAAATCGAGCAGAACGCAGCAGAAGTCGCCGCGCTCCAGGAGAAGATTGACGAGCTCAAAGCCGCCGTCGAAAAGACCGAGCAGCAGCAGAAGAAGCTGGGAGACCTGAACGATCAGCTCGATCAAGCCAACAAGAGTGTCGAGGATAAGACCCAGGCGCTCAAGGACGCCAAGGCAAAGCAGGATGAGGCCAAGAAGGCCCTCGATGATGCCCAGGCCAAGCTCGAGGCCATGGGTATGGACGAGTACGAGGCCGCCAAGAAGGCCGTCGAGGACGCGCAGACAAAGCTCGATGACGCCAATAAGGCAGTTGCTACTGCACAGGCCAATCTGGACCAGGCCAAGGCTGCCGAGGCTAGCGCTCAGCAGGAAAAGAAGGACACTGAGGCCGCTCTGACTTCCGCCCAGGCCAAGAAGCAGGAGACTGCCGCTGCGCTCGCAGCCGCAACCACCGCGCGCGATAACGCCCAGCAGAAGTTCAACCAGGCGCAGGCCGCGCTCGATGCTGCCGTCTCGGGTACGGGTGTCGACCTGAGTGCGCTTGAGGCCGCCAAGAAAGCTGCTGCTGGTGAGCTCAAGACCGCGCAGACGGAGCTCAATGCCGCGACGGATGCCGACGCCACCGCACAGACAAATCTGCAGGCCGCCCAGGCTGCCGTCGCTGCCGCGCAGGAGAAGGCCAACGCCGCCAACGCTGCTGTGGCATCTGCCCAGTCTGCATACGATGCGGCAAACAAGGAGTACAAGGACGCGGCCAGTAAGCGTGACACCGCCAAGGCCGCATACGAGAAGGCACAGCAGACCGAAGCAGACAAGAAGACCGCGTACGATAAGCTTGTCGAAGTTCGCAAGCAGAAGCGCGGCGAGTGGGAGGCAGCCTGCGCCGCTTCGAACGCCGCGGAAAAGGCTTATGACGCTGCTAATGCCCAGGTTGAGGCTCTTGAGCAGCAGATTGCAGACCTAAAGTCCAACATGACCGTTGACCAGGAAGTCATCAGTCAGGGTATGTTCGGCTTCATGAACTACATCATCGGCGGCAGCCAGTTCACAGCCACGCAGAAAAAGAACGCCCAGGACGCCGTATCGATGCTGACAGGTGCCGATGACAAGGCCGAATGGTATGACCAGTACGTCGATCAGGACATGTCTCGCGACACCAACCCGCTTTCCCTGGAGCAGATGCGCAACGCCCTGACATATCTTGACACCCAGAACAACCTCCGCAAGGCGAACGGCCAGTCGGCACTCAGCGTCAGCCTCCGCATGACTGTGGCGGCAGCTCTTAATACATCATATTCATCGAACATCTGGGGACACTCGAACTGCTATTTCGACAACGGGGAAAACCTTGCCGGCGGAGGCGGCGCATATACCGGCGGCGAGACCGAGGATACACTCGGTTGGCCCTACACCGGCCTCTACACACAGGAGAAGGAGGCATTCGATAAGTACGTCGCGCAGTATGGCGACGAACTCGGCAGCCACCGATATGATTCCTATTACATCTACCAGAACTACAACAGCATCTATCACGAGTGCGGGCATTATCTCAACATCATCGATTCCGCCACGGAAGCCATCGGTATCGCGACCGGTAGCGGTAAGAACACCGATTCCGAGGTAACCATCTTCGATTACAGCGCTGATAGCACTCAGGCTGATTTCACTGTCTCCGAGTTCAAGAAGCTCCTCAACGACTACATCGATTCCGCCTACAACGCAGGCGGTACGCAGGAGCAGAAGGCGCAGCTCAAGGAGCTTCAGGGCAAGCTCGCCGAGGCGCAGAAGAACTTTGGAACTACTAGGGAAGCTTACTTCGCAGCTGTAAACGGGCAGGATGCCGCCCAGGACGCTTTCACCGCAGCCGATGTGAACATGAACACCGCAAAGGGCGAGTACGAGAAGGCCAAGTCCGGCACCGCCGCCGCGAAGACGGCATACGACGCAGCGAAGGACGCACTCGGCGGA
>CABQXG010000142.1 GCA_902468045.1 uncultured Collinsella sp. | reverse complement strand
TGCTTTCCGAGCGAGCCAGGACTGCCCGAGCAGCGAACTAAACGGCCAGACCCGCTCGCATGCTCGTCATCATCCCGAAAGCTAAATAAAAAGAAGGTGCGCCGGCTTTCGCCGGCGCTTAATAAGGGGTTTAGTTGGTAGCCATCTTTTTTGCAGCCTGCTCTACGTAATTGGCCATGTCGGCTACGTCGCAGACGTCTTCGAAGCGGACGGGCTTGGATTCGAGTTCGGCGAGCTGGGTCGGGGCGACCGTGTTGGTGGGCTGCTCGAGCACACGCATAGCCTCAAAATCATCCTCGGGAACGTCGAGGCCCAGGGCGTCGCAGCAGGCGCGCGGGAACTTGTAGGGGCTGGCGGTCGAAAGCAGCACGCGGGCCTTGGCACCCTCGGCGGGAACGACCTGCTCAAAGACGTGATAGCCGCAGGCGGTGTGCGGGTCGATCACGTAGCCGTTCGCATCCCAGCAACTCTTGATGGCAGCGCGGACCTCGTCCTCGCTGGCCCAACCGCAGCCAAAGACGCTCTGAATCTTTGCCAGCAGGTCGGCGGGAACCTCGTAGCGACCAGTCTGTGCCAGCTGCTCCATAAGGCCGGCAACAAGCTCGCAGTCGCCATCGGACAGGAAGTACAGCATGCGCTCCAGATTGGAGCTAATAAGGATGTCCATCGACGGCGAGATGGTCGTGAAGAACGGGCGGTTACGGTCGTAAACGCCGGTGGTCAGGAAGTCGGCAAGCACGTTGTTCTTGTCGCTCGCCACGACGAGCTTGGCGACGGGCAGACCCATGCGCTTGGCGTAGTAGCCGGCCAGGATATCGCCAAAATTGCCGGTCGGTACGCAGAACTCCACGGCGTCGTCGGCCTCGATGGCGCCGGCGCGCAGCAGCTGCGCATAGGCGGCAAAGTAGTAGACGACCTGCGGTACCAGGCGGCCGACGTTGATGGAGTTGGCGCTCGAAAGCACCGTGCCGGCGGCCTCCAGACGCTCGGCAAGCTCCTTATCGGCAAAGATGCGCTTGACGGCGCTCTGGGCGTCGTCAAAGTTGCCGCGGATACCGCAGACGGCGACGTTGTCGCCCTCCTGCGTGGACATCTGCAGGTTCTGGACGCGGCTGACCTTGCCCTCGGGATAAAAGACGGTGATGCCTGTGCCCGGAGCGTCGGCAAAACCGGCGAGCGCGGCCTTGCCGGTGTCGCCCGACGTGGCGGTGACGATCATGATGCGCTCGGCGCCGCCGTCCTTGGCGGAAGTGCGGGCCATGAGGCGGGGGAGCATCTGCAGGGCGACGTCCTTGAAGGCACTCGTGGGACCGCCAAAGAGCTCCATCACATAGGTCTGGGGGGCGTCAGCGCCCGGCGCGGCGTCGAGTTTGACGAGCGGCGTAACCTCTTCACTCGCGAACGTGCCGCGGTATGCCTCGTCGACACACGCCGAAATTTCTTCGGCCGTGTAATCATTCAGTAACATTCCCAACACATCTTGAGCGATTTCAAAGTACGATTTATCTGCAAGCGAGCTGATATCGACCTGCTGGGTGCCGAGCTCGTCCGAGACAAACAAACCCCCGTCGGGAGCGATGCCGGTACGGATTGCCACCTTACTTGAGCACGATAAAGTGCGTCCTCGTGTACTATGATAAGTTCCCATATAACACTGCTCCTCGGATGCCTTGGTCCCAATCGGTGAAACCATGGTATCAGAGCGCGCAAAATAGGTTCGCAGAGGCTTTTTAGAAAGGTAACCTCCAGCCCATGATTAAGATTGCCAAGTTTGGCGGCTCGTCGGTCGCCGACGCCGAACACTTCAAAAAGATCAAGGCCATCGTCGACGCCGACCCTGCCCGCCGTTTTGTGGTGGTTTCCGCCTGCGGCCGCCGCTTTAAGGGCGACACCAAGGTGACCGACCTGCTCTACCTGGTTAACGCGCACGTTAAGTATCACGTGTCGTGCGAGGAGCTACTCGAGGACATTGGCCAGCGCTATTTTGATATCGCTGAGGAGCTGGAGCTCACCTATCCCATCCGCGAGGAGTTTGCGGCCTTTGCCGAGCGCGCCCGCTCGGGCGGCTACTCCACCGAGGAGCTTGTGAGCCGCGGCGAGTACTTCACCGCTCGCCTGATGGCCGAGTACCTGGGCCTGCCGTTCCTGGATGCCGCGACGGTTGTGGCGTTCCATCACGACGGTACGCTCAGCATGAACCGTACCTCCGAGCTGGTGCAGGAGTACGGCCAGCAGGGCGGCTTTGTTATGCCCGGTTTCTACGGCGCGACGCGCGAGGGCCAGATTAAGCTGCTCGATCGTGGCGGTGGCGATATTTCCGGCTCGATCCTGGCCAAGTGCCTGGGCGCCGACCTGTACGAGAACTGGACCGACGTCTCGGGCTTCTATTCTGCCGACCCGCGCATCGTGCCCGAGGCTCAGCCCATCGCCCGCGTTACCTACGAGGAGCTGCGCGAGCTTTCGTACATGGGCGCAAGCGTCCTGCACGAGGAGGCCGTGTTCCCCGTACGCGAGGCGGGGATTCCGCTAGTCATCAAGAACACCAATGCGCCGCAGGACCCCGGCACTATCATTAGCGAGACGGCTGACGAGGGTGAGGCAGAGCCCATTATTACCGGCGTGACCGGCAAGCGCGGCTTTGTCGCCATCAACGTCGCCCGCGACCGCACCAAGCCCCGTGTTGGTTTTATGCGTCGCGCGCTTTCGGTCTTTGAGCGCTATGACGTTTCCGTCGAGCACATGCCCACCGGTGTCGACCGCTTTGGCGCCGTGGTGCAGGAGCAGGACGTTCACGATTCGCTGTACTCGCTCGTGGGCGACATTCAGCAGGAGGTCGAGCCGCTCGAGATTGAGGTTGTCGAGGGCCTGGCGCTTATCGCGACCGTCGGTCGTAACCTGCGCGGTCGTGCCGGCATCTCTGGCCACCTGTTTGGCATGCTTGGCCAGGCGGGCGTGAGCGTGCGCATGATCTCGCAGAGCTGTGACGAGATCAACATCATTATCGGTGTCGAGGAGAAGGACTTCGACCTGGCGATTCAGACCATCTACCGCGCCTTCTCCGACGAGAACGGCATTGTGAAGGTCTCCGATCTGGAGGCTCCCGCGCCGGTCGATCCCGCTCTGGTCGCGCTCCACAAGTAGCTGCTATCCCAGTAGATTTTTGGACTTGCCTCAAAAATCTATGGCGGGGCGTTTCGTTTCGGTTTCGTTTCGACGGGGCGGGTTTCGTGCCCGCCCCGTTCTTGTATACACTGGCAACAATAATCGGCCTGCTTGGCGTGCGGGCAAAAGCCACAACCTTTAAAGGGGGAAGCATGAAACAGTACACGGTTGCTATTTTGGGCGCGACGGGAGCCGTGGGCACCCAGATGCTCGAGTGCCTCAACGAGCAGGAGTTCCCGGTTGGCAAGCTCAAGCTGCTGGCGAGCGCGCGTTCTGCGGGCAAGACCGTCGAGTTCCGTGGCGAGCAGATCGTGATCGAAGAGGCTTGCCCCGAGGCCTTTGAGGGCTGCGACATTGTGCTTGGAGCCGCCGGTGACGATATCGCGAAGGAGCTGCTGCCCGAGGCCGTCAAGCGCGGCGCCGTCGTGGTCGACAACAGCCATGCCTTCCGTATGGATCCCGAGGTGCCGCTGGTCGTGCCCGAGATCAATGCCGACGATATCAAGTGGCATCACGGCCTTATCGCCAACCCCAACTGCGCGACTATCATCGGCCTGGTTCCCACGTGGCCGCTGCATCAGCTCGCTGGCGTGAAGCGCATGATCGTCTCGACGTACCAGGCGGCTTCGGGTGCTGGCGCCCCCGGTATGGCCGAGCTCGAGGCTCAGCTGGCCGCCCTGGGCCGTGGCGAGGAGATTCCCGAGCCGCGCGCGTTTGCCGCCCAGCTCGCGAGCAACCTGATTCCGCAGATTGGCGGCGTCAAGGAGGAGGGCTTTACCTCCGAGGAGATGAAGTTGCAAAACGAGGGCCGCAAGATCATGCATCTGCCCGAGCTGCGCGTGAACTGCACCTGTGTGCGCGTGCCCGTGCTGCGCTCGCACTCCGAGAGCATCACGCTTGAGTTCGAGCGCGACATCACGGTGGAAGAGGCCCGTGCCGCGCTGGCTGCCGCTCCGGGTGTCAAGCTAGTTGACGACATGAGCGCCGAGGATGCGCACGACCGCTTCCCCATGCCGATGGACACCTCCGACCAGGACCTGATTTGGGTCGGTCGCGTACGCCGCGACATCTCGAACCCCGAGGCCGCGCGTGGCATCACCTTCTGGTGCTGCGGCGACCAAATCCGTAAGGGCGCGGCAACCAACGCCGTCCAGATCGCTAAGCTGCTCTGCGAGTAGTGTGACCTGTCCGGCGGGGGCCGGGCTTAGTTTTCAGAACACTCCGCAGACCAGTGTGGCGCCTTGTCCGCGGCTCCGAAGGAGCAGGACAAAGAGCCACACATGGTCGAGGACGGTCTGAA
>CABQXG010000141.1 GCA_902468045.1 uncultured Collinsella sp. | reverse complement strand
CGCGGTGTTTGTGATGGAACCGCTTTTGGGTGGACGCCTGGCGGGCAAACTGCCTCCGCGTGCCCGCGCCGTGTTCGATGGCGTACGCGATCCGTACCTGAAGACGCCGGCTGCTTGGGGCCTTTCGTGGGTGTGGAATCATCCTCAGGTCACGATGCTGCTATCGGGTATGACCGATACCGCGCAGGTGGACGAGAACGCGGCATTGGCGGATCGCGCACTGCCGGATTCGATGACAGCTACTCAGCTCGATACCATCGCACGTGTGCTGGGAGAGTTTGAGAAATCGAATCGCGTGCCCTGTACGGGGTGCGGCTACTGCATGCCGTGCCCCAAGGGTATCAATATTCCCGGCTGCTTTGGCGCCTACAACGCGAGCTACGCGCATAGTTGGTTTACGGGGCTGTCTCAATACTTTACGGCGAGCGCGGTGCGGACGAACGAGCCCAAACTGGTGAGCAATTGCGTCAAGTGCGGCAGATGCGCGCGTCACTGCCCACAGCACATCGATATTCCCGAGCGTCTCGACGATGTGCGCCGACGTTTCCAGCCTGGCCCCGTAACGGCCGCGCTTAAAGCCTTTTGTAAAACGCGTTCCTGATGCCCCTTTTATAACTTGCGGTGGAATAGTTCCTGTTTGCGGCAGAATAGGGGCCAAACAGGAACTATTCCACCGCAACTGAAGGGGGCTGTCGTGGACCATCGGGATTCATGTGATGATTTACGTGAGGTTCGTTGGGGCGTTTTGGGCGCTGGGCGCATTTCGCATCGATTTGCATCGTCGCTCAAGGAGGTGGACGGGGCACGGCTTGTGGCTGCCGCCGGTCGCACTCCTTCGCATGTTGAGGAGTTTTGCAGGGCGTTTTTGATTGATGCCGCGCACAGTTATGCCACAGCTGACGATAGCGGCGATGCGGCTTATGATGCGCTGATTGCCGACCCCGATGTCGACGTAATCTACTTGGCTCTTCCACATGGCATGCATGCGCATTGGGTCTGTCGGGCACTGCGCGCGGGAAAGGCCGTGCTGTGCGAAAAGCCGGCCGTTTTGAATGAAGAAGAGGCTCTCTCGATTGCCTCCACCTCTCGCGAGCGCGGCGTGCTGTTTATGGAGGCGATGAAAAATCGGTTTTGCCCGATGCGTACTCGCGTGAAGGGCTTGCTTGCGTCGGGCGAGCTCGGCCGTATCGTCTCGATTGAAAGCGTGCAAAAACTCGATTATGGTGAGCCCCCTTCGAGTTATCTGCTCGACCCGTTGCAGGGTGGCTGTCTATATGACATGGGCTGCTATGCGGTCGGTTGGTTTGAGGATTTGCTCGCGGGCGCGTGCGAGGTTTCGTCCCGTGAAGTTCGCTGGCGTGACGTATCGGGCGGCCGCGTCGATTGGGCCGACGAGATCCATATGAGTGTCGGCGGTATACCCATTCATATGGTGTGCGACGGCAAAGCAGCATATGAAAGCCGCTTAACGATTGCCTGCGAGCGGGGCTCGTTGGAAATCGACCGTCTCCATCGCCCCGAGCTCGCCCATGTGAAGTATTCCGACGGGCGAACGCTCGAAATAAATGCCCCGTTTGAGGTCGATGATTTCTACGGCGAAATCCAGCATGCGACCCAGCTCATCCGGGCGGGGAAACTCGAGAGTCCCGTCATGCCCCTTGCCGCCACACAACGCTGCGCGCGCATTATCGATGCAATCCGTCTAGCCCTCTAGGCTTGGCGCTGACGCGTAGGGGATCATGACGCTGGCGCCCGTAGCCGTAGTGCTTGGCGCCCCGCATCTCTGATGCCCCTTTTATAAGTTGCGGTGGAATAGTTCCTGTTTGCGGCAGAATAGGGGCCAAACAGGAACTATTTCACCGCAACTGATGAGGGGGAGCTGGAGATGCTGACGATTGGGTGTCATCTTTCGACGACGAAGGGCTATCGGGCAATGGGGGAGACGGCGCTATCCATTGGCGCCAACACCTTTGCATTCTTTACGCGCAACCCGCGCGGCGGCAAGGCGAAAGATCTTGACATGGATGACGTGGCGGCCCTGCGCGAGCTTATGGAGCAAAACGACTTTGGCCCGCTCGTGGCTCATGCCCCGTATACCTATAACCCCTGCTCGGCCAAAGAGCGGGCGCGCGAGTTTGCCTTGGAGGCAATGGCCGAGGACTTACAGCGTCTGGAAGCGCTGCCCGGCAACTACTACAACTTCCATCCCGGTGCGCATGTGGGGCAGGGTGCCGATGCTGGCATTCAAATGATCGTTGACACCTTGTGTCAGGTGATGTTTGAGGGCCAGCAGACGACGGTGCTGCTTGAGACCATGGCCGGCAAGGGTACCGAGGTGGGCCGCAGCTTTGAGGAACTGGCGCTCATCATTGAGGGTGTTGCCGACAAGCGCCCCGAGCTGTCGGCCAAGTTGGGCGTTTGCCTGGACACCTGCCATGTGAATGACGCCGGCTACGACATCATCCATGATCTGGACGGTGTGCTCGACGAGTTCGATCGTGTGGTGGGTATCGAGCGCCTGCGCGCCGTGCATATCAATGACTCCAAGAACCCCTGCGGTGCCCATAAGGATCGCCACGAGTGCATCGGCAAGGGCTACCTGGGTAGTGAAGAGTTTGGCGGCGGTATGCAGGTTATGCAGAATATTGTATCGAATGGCCGCTTGCGCGCATTGCCATTCATTTTGGAGACACCGAACGAACTTGCAGGTTATGCGGCTGAAATTAAACTGTTAAGGTCATTGCAGCAGTAATGACTGTCACAAAGTGGAGTGTTCCATTCACGTTATGGGTTTGTTTCAATCAGTTTTCTGATTGCAGTTTCGCATTTACGGGTGCATAATATCCAACAGTTTTTGCAGACCTCTGAATCAAACGGGGTCACCGGAAGGAGACTGATTATGAAGCTCAAGAAGCTTGGCGCATTTGCCGCCACGGGTGCTATGGCGCTCGCCCTCGCTCTGACGGGCTGCGGCTCGTCCAACGCCACCTCTGGTTCTGATGCCGGTTCCAGCAGCTCTGACGACGCTAAGGTCGAGAAGGTCGACGGCTCCAAGGAGTACGCGCTCGTCAAGGACGGTACGCTGACCGTCGGCACCTCTGCCGAGTACGCTCCGTTTGAGTACAAGGATGACAACGGCGATTATCAGGGCTTTGACCTTGAGCTCATCAAGGCTATCGGCGACAAGCTGGGCCTGGATGTCGAGTACGTCAACAATGACTTCGACACACTCGTACCCGGTGTCGCTTCGGGCACTAAGTACGACGTCTCCATCGCGGCTATCACCGACACGCCCGAGCGTGAGAAGGAAGTCACTTTCTCCGATTCCTACTACATGGACGATCAGGCTATCGTGACCAAGGTCGATAACACCGACATCACGGCCGACAACTACAGCGAGAAGCTCAACAACGCCGACGCTACCATCATCGTTCAGTCTGGCTCGACCGCCGAGTCCTTTGCCCAGGAGAACTTCCCCAAGGCCAAGATCGTCCCCTACAAGGACGCTACCGAGTGCTTCAGCGCCCTGCAGTCCGATAAGGGCGACGCCGTAGTCACCAACCGCTCCGTTGCCAGCCAGCTGACCGCCGAGCAGTTCAACACCTGCCAGACCATCAAGCAGATCAGCACCGGCGAGGAGTACGCCATCGCCATCAACCAGGGCAACACCAAGCTCAAGGACGACATCAACCAGGCCATCAAGGACCTGACCGACGACGGTACCGTCGACGCCCTCATGGCTAAGTACAACATCAAGTAAAATAGCTACTTGATTGCGTGTAGGCCCTTTCCGTTTTGCGGAGAGGGCCTTTGCGCTTCTCTTGACGGAGAGTGCTTCCGTCTCGTTTTGCCGGCAACTTCTACGATAGGAGCCACCTTGTCTCGATTGAACGAAGGGGCTGCGGAGCAGCGTTTTCCACTGCCCGCCTTGCTCCAAAAGCTAGCCTGCGCCATGGCCGTGGCGCTCGCGCTGGTGTGCGTGGGGGCATATGCGCCCACGACCGCCCAGGCGCTTGAGACCGCAAAGATTACCGCCCGACCCAACACCGGTTCGGGCAGCGCTGTGGTCGGCGGCACCGAGACGCGCATTACCTGGGAGGTTCAGGCCGATGCCGACGAGGAACTGAGTGGTCTTTCGCTGACGTTTGCCGATGGCACGACCTTTGGTGCGGACGACACACGTCTGACGATGCTCTCGGGCGATGACCTTATGGACCGTACGCCCATGAAGCCTACGTGCAAGGTCGACGGCCAGACGCTCAAGATCGATTTTGGCGAGACGGCGCCCGCTGGCGGCTATTTCCGTGTCGAGGTCTACGGCGTGACCTTCCCCGTCGAGGGCGGCGACGAGGCCTTTAGCGGTACCTATACGCTCGCCGACGGTTCGACCAAGAAGATTTCCAAGATTCCTTCCGTCGAGATCAAGGGCGTGACGGCATTCGATAACTTCCTGGCCGATCTTAAGG
>CABQXG010000140.1 GCA_902468045.1 uncultured Collinsella sp. | reverse complement strand
TCTTGTCTTCTTGTGCCTCCCTGTGGGTCGCTCCCATTAACCGACCCACGTGGTTTTCGCTGGTTATCGTATGCTTTGCATTTGCGCAGGTGAATTGCATATTTGTTAGAATGGCGTTAACCGTAGGTTTATAGCTTGCAAGACGATGCGCCTTTAATTGAGTGTGTGACCTGCCAAAACAACCCCCTTCGGCAGTTCATTGCCATGCGTCTGGAAACAGGAGATTGACGTGTACGATCGACGACTCGAGGCCATATCGGCCGCCGCGGAGCTGGGAAGCTTCTCGCGCGCGGCGGCAAAATTGCGCGTGTCGACTCCGGCGCTCGTCAAGCAGGTGTCGGGCTTCGAGGCCGAGTTCGGCATCACACTGTTCGAACGCTCGCACTCGGGCGTCAAGGTGACGCCGGCCGGCGCACTGCTGGTGGACGACGCGCGCTCGATCATGCGGCAGTCCGAGGACGCGCTGCGCCGCGCCCGACGCGCGGCGGGCGCGGGCGGTGCCGTGCGTCTGGGTGTGTCGATGATGTGCCCGGGGCGCCAAACGCTGTCGATGTGGTCGGGCGTACACGATCTGGAACCGTCGCTGCGATTTGAGATCGTGCCGGTAAGCGACCTCTACGACGAGTGCGAGACCGTCATGCGCAGCTTGGGCCGCGAGGTCGATGTGGTGCAGTCGAGCTTTTCGACCCCACGCTGGGGCGACGCATGCCAAAGGCTCCGCATCGTCAACGTGCCGTTTTATATCGACGTGCCGCGCACGAGCCCGCTTGCGCGCAAGACGCGTATCACGGTTGCTGACCTGGAGGGCATGCGCCTGCGCGTGCTCCGTCACGGCAACGACGCTATGGACAGTCTGCGTATCGATCTTTTGGCAGACGGCGGCGTAGACGTGATCGACGTGGACAGCTTTGACTTTGCGCTCTTTAACGAAGCCGAGGAAAAGGGCGACGCGGTGCTCACCTGCGGCGCATGGTCGGGGGTACACCCGGCCTTTGTGGGCGTGCCGTTTCTATGCGGGCGAGAGGTGCCGGTCTTTCTGCACTACCCGCTCGAGCCCACCCTCCAAGTCCAAAAAATCGTCAACGCCATGGCACAGCTTCTCAAATAGCTATCGTGTCGATGATTCTTTAATCCCCGTCCTAGAAAAATCATCTGGTAGAGTTGACCTCACGTGAATTTCAGCACACTGCGTACTACCTGTGCTTTTGTCATTTGGGGGAGTGAACTTGTGAATACTTCTGTCGCCAAGAAAGCCAGTCGGGCGATGCGCCTGCTCATGATGGTGCTCACGGCAGTTCTCATCTTCTTCTTCATCAATGTTATGCTGCTCGTCTCCGATATCCAGGGCACGGCGCGCGTGGTCAACTACGCCGGTCTGGTGCGCGGTACCACGCAGCGCATCGTTAAGCTCGAGGACGCGGGCCAGCCTCAAGATGACCTGCTCAAAGCCGTGGATTCATACATCAACGGTTTGCGTTACGGAAGTGACGACCTCAACCTCGTCCGTCTCGACGACGACGAGTATCAGGCAAAGATGACCGAGCTTGCAAATTATTTTGATGAGCTTTGCGCCGAGATCATCCGCGTGCGCGAAGTCGGCTACGAGAACACTGACATCATCTCCATGAGCGAGGAGTTCTTTGGCATTTGCGACGATGCTACGCGACTCGCAGAGGACTACTCTCAGGAGAAGGCGTCGGCGCTCAACTATCTCGAGGGCTTGGTGATCATCGACATCGTGGGCTTGGTGGCGACCTTTGCGGTCGAACTTGTTCGCGCGGTGCGAACTGCCGCGCTCAATCGCGAACTGCAGAACAAAGTCTATCTCGACGAAGCCACGGGACTGCCCAATAAGAACAAGTGCGAGGAGATCTTGGGGCAGGAGCAGCCTGTCTCCACGGAGGCGCCCGTTGCGCTGTGCGTCTTCGATCTTAACAATCTGCATATGGTCAATAACACCTTTGGCCACGAGAAGGGTGACGAATACATCCGTTCTTTTGCCCGGCAGCTGGGGCGCGTGGCGTCCGAGACTTGCTTTGTGGGCCGCGACGGCGGCGATGAGTTTATCGCGGTGCTGTGGGATGCCGATCGGGCTGCCGTGGAGTCCTGTCTCGCTCGGGTTCGTGCGAACGTGAACGAGTATTCCGGGGCCCACCCCGACATGCCTATCAGCTATGCGGTGGGCTACGCGCTTTCCAGTGATTTTGATGAACCGCCTACGATGCGCGAGCTCTTTTCCCAGGCCGACAAAAACATGTACATCGACAAGAACCGCGTAAAGACAGCCGAGGCAGCCGGGTCGCAACGCGAGGAACGGTAAGCTTGTAACAGAGGGTATAGAAAAGCCTCCGCAGCTCGTGTGGCTGCGGAGGCTTTATTCGTTGCAGTGCATTGTGTTTGGGTCGTTGAGATGAGTCGATTTGCCCCAAAAGAGGAGGGCATTGACCTTAGGGCCATGCCCGACGAATGAGCGGCAAATCGGCCATCTCGGCGAGCCGAACTACTCGAGCTCAAAAGCTCCGGTGTAGAGCTGGTAGTAATACCCGCGCTTGGCGATCAGCTCGTCGTGGTTGCCGCGCTCGATGATGCGGCCGTGGTCCAGACAGATGATCGCGTCGGAGTTGCGCACGGTGGACAGGCGGTGCGCGATGACAAACGTCGTGCGGCCTTCCATGAGCTTATCCATGCCCGCCTGCACGATAGCCTCGGTGCGGGTGTCGATGGAGCTCGTGGCTTCGTCCAGAATCATCGCCGGTGGATCGGCGACGGCAGCGCGTGCGATCGAAATCAGCTGGCGCTGGCCCTGCGACAGCTGTGCGCCGTTGCCGGTGAGCATGGTGTCGTAGCCGTCGGGCAGGCGGGTGATAAAGTCGTCCGCGCCTGCGAGCTTGGCCGCCGCGATGCACTCCTCGTCGGTGGCGTCCAGGTTTCCGTAGCGGATGTTATCCATCACGGTGCCGGTGAACAGGTTCACGTCCTGCAGCACCACGCCCAGCGAGCGGCGCAGATCGGCCTTGCGGATCTTGTTGACGTTGATGCCGTCGTAACGGATCTTGCCGTCGGCGATGTCGTAGAAGCGGTTGATGAGGTTGGTGATGGTCGTCTTGCCGGCACCGGTGGCGCCGACAAACGCGACCTTCTGGCCCGGCTTGGCAAACACAGACACGCCGTGCAGCACCTCGTGGTCGGGCGTGTAGCCAAAGTCGACGTTGTCCATGACCAGGTCGCCGCGCAGCGGCACGTACTCGATCTCGCCGGTTGCGCGGTGCGGGTGTTTCCACGCCCACATGCCGGTGTGGTGGTCGGCCTCCTCGAGCTGCCAGGTGTCGGGGTTCACCTGCGCGTTGACGAGCGTCACGTAGCCCTCGTCGGCCTCGGGTTTCTCGTCGATGAGCTCAAAGATGCGGTCGGCACCGGCGAGGCCCATGACCACGGCGTTGATCTGCTGCGAGATCTGGCCAATCTGTCCGCAGAACTGCTTTGTCATGTTGAGGAACGGCACCACGACGGCGATGGACAGCGCCATGCCCGAGATGCTCAGGTTGGGCACGCCCAGCGCCAGGAAAATGCCGCCTGCCAGTGCGACCAGCACGTAGAGCAGGTTGCCCAGGTTCATAAGGATGGGCATGAGGATGTTGGCGTACATGTTGGCCTTCTGCGAGACCTCGAAGAGCTTTTCGTTGCGCTCGTCAAAATCGGCCTCGGCGGCAGACTCGTGGCAGAATGCCTTGACGACCTTCTGGCCGTTCATGACTTCCTCGATGTGGCCCTCGACCACGCCGAGCTCGGTTTGCTGCGCAATAAAGAAACGCGCGGAGTTGGAGCCGAGCAGCTTGGTCATAAAGGTCATAAAGGCGACGCCTGCCACAATGACCAGGCACATCCAAACGCTGTAGTACAGCATGATAAAGAACACCGTGACGATGACGATGACCGTCATGAGCAGGTTGGGCAGCGACTGGCTGATCATCTGGCGCAGTGTGTCGATGTCGTTGGTGTAGTGGCTCATGATGTCGCCGCGCTGGTGCGTGTCGAAGTAGCGAATCGGCAGGTCCTGCATGCGGTTGAACATCTTCTCGCGCAGCTTCTCGAGCGAGCCCTGCGTGACGATGGCCATGGCGCGGTTCCAGAACAGCGAGGACAGGATGCCGACGCCGTAGATGCAGGCGAGGGTGGTCACGAGCTGTGCAATCTTGGGCTGTGCAGCTTCCCAATCGCCCGACTGCCACGATTCGCTAATAATCTGCAGGGCGCTCTGAAGGAAGGTCGCGCCGATGGAGTTGATGATGGCGCAGAGCACCACGCCGACGACGACGAGGGGCAAAAGCACGGGGTAGAAGCCAAAGAGCGTCTTGATGAGGCGCGACATGGTGCCACCCTTGCGGTTGAGCGCGCGCTCGGCGGTCGTTGCCTTACTCATGTGCCTCGCCTCCTTCCTGGGTCTGAGCTTGTGTTGCGGATGCCTCGGTGTCGGCTTCGACGGCCTCTTCGCCCTCGGCAGACATCTTGTTCTGCGAGGTAAAGGTCT
>CABQXG010000139.1 GCA_902468045.1 uncultured Collinsella sp. | reverse complement strand
TTTGCCCATGCAGGCACAGAAGGCGGAGGGAACCCGCGACCTTATCGGCGCCGAGATGCGCGCCTGGCAAAAGATGCAGCAGACCGCTGCCGGCGTATTCGAGCCGTTTGGCTTTAAGCCCATCGAGACGCCCGCGATCGAGCAAGTGGACGTGTTTGTCCACGGTATCGGCCAGTCGACCGACGTCGTTCGCAAGGAGATGTTCCGCGTGTTTAGCGGCGCCAACCTTGAGCGCGTCTTTACCGAGGGTACCGATACCAAGCTCAAGCCCAAGCAGCGCCTGGCGCTTCGCCCCGAGGGCACGGCCGGTGTGGTGCGCGCCGTCGTGGAGAACAACCTGGTGCCTCAGGGCTCCACGCCGTTTAAGGCCTACTATGCCGAGGCCATGTTCCGCGGCGAGCGTCCCCAGAAGGGTCGTCTGCGTCAGTTCCACCAGGTGGGCATCGAGTGGCTCGGTGCTCCCGATCCGGCGGCAGACGCCGAGTGCATCATTATGCTCATGGAGTTCTACAAGCGCCTGGGCTTCGATCTTTCCAAGCTTCGTCTGCTCATTAACTCGATGGGCGATGCCCAGTGCCGTCCGGCCTATCGCGAGCAGGTTAAGCAGTTCATTCTCAATCACGCCGACGAGATGTGCGACGAGTGCCGCGAGCGCGCCGAACTTAACCCGCTGCGCGCCTTCGACTGCAAGAACGACCACTGCCGCGAGATCATGGCCGAGGCTCCGCTGATGGGTGACAACCTGTGCGATGAGTGCCGCGAGCACTACGAGCAGGTCAAGCGCTATCTGGATGCCGCCGGTATCGAGTATGTCGAGGATCCCACCTTGGTGCGCGGCCTGGACTACTACACCCGTACTGTCTTTGAGGTCGAGGCCCCTGGCGCCGGCGTCGGCTCCATCGGCGGCGGCGGCCGCTACGATGGCCTGGTCGAGCTCGAGGGTGGCAAGCCCACGGCGGGCGTCGGCTTTGCTGTCGGTTTTGAGCGCGCCCTGCTGGCCCTGCAGGCCTTTGGCAGCGATTTGGGTGCCGATGAGGCCCCGTGCGTCTATGTCGCCAACGCCGGCAAGGAGCTGCGTCAGAACGTCTTTGCCATTACGCAGGAGCTTCGCGCCGCAGGTATCGTGACCGAGGCCGACTATCAGGGTCGTTCGCTCAAGGCCCAGTTTAAGCAAGCCGATAAGGTAGGCGCCAAGCTCATCTTGGTCCTGGGTGGCGACGAGCTTGCCGCCGGCAAGGTCAAAGTGCGCGACATGCAGAGCCATGACGAGGTGCTCGCCGATCTGGACAACGTCGTCGAGGCGGTTCGCGAGCGCCTGTAGCGCATCTTTTTGAGCTTCGGGCCTGCTAACGTGCCCTGCTCATGGAGAGCGATTGTTACGGGGGTGTTTCGCTTTTATGCGGAATGCCCCCGTTTACGTATGCCGCCCACCGAGAAATACGACCATTTAGGGCAAAAACCTTTGCAATGCAGAAAATACTTTTGTGTGGTAAAGCGCAATCAGTGTCGAAAGTATTTCTCAAGCGCCTATAATGAATACCGCATGTTACGTGCATAGAAGGAGGAATGGGAGGAAACGTGGCTGAGAACCTAAGCAACCAGTCTGTACCCGAAGCCGCGGCGCGCGTCGCTGCCGTGGTCAACCGCCTCGTTAACCGAATCGGCTCGAATGCCGAGTCCAGGGAGCGTCTCGCCGAGATCGAGATCCCCGAGGAGCTGCGCGACAATCTGGCGCTGTTCTTGCGCCTGGAGCGCCGTGTGCTTAGCGAGTATGATCCCGAGATCGCGGACCTGTTCGACAAGATTTTGACAGCCGAGATTGTGGTCAATGCCGGCAACCCCGGTACCTGCGCTGCCGACGAAGCCGTCGACGAGCAGGGCGTGCCCACCGCCGACGAGCCCACTGCCGTGGCATTTCGTGAGGTCGTCGACAACATGACGTTGCACGACGCCCAGCTGCTGGCCCGCGCGTTCGCCACGTATTTCCATCTGGCAAACCTGTCGGAGGAGAACTACCGTGTGGCGCAGCTGCGCGAGCGCGAGGCCGGTGCGTCGACCGATACCGAGGTCGATCCTGCCAACGAGCTTACCGTTGCCTATCACCAGCTGGTGAATGAGCTGGGTGTCGAGGGTGCCAACGAGCTGCTCGACAAGCTCGAGTTCCACCCTGTCTTTACCGCACATCCCACCGAGGCCCGTCGTAAGGCCGTCGAGGGCAAGATCCGCCGTATCTCCAACCTGCTGGAGGAGCGTCCGCGTCTGGGCGGCTCCGACCTGGTGGAGAACGAGCGCCATATGCTGCAGGAGATCGACGCCCTGGTGCGTACGAGTCCCATCGCGCTCAAGAAGCCCACGCCGGTCGAGGAAGCCGATACCATCATCGACATCTTCGATAACACGCTGTTCGACGTTATCCCCGTTATCTATCGTCGTTTTGACGATTGGGTGCTGGGCGACAAGGCCGGTACTGTGCCGCCGCTGTGCCCGGCGTTCTTCCATCCCGGCAGCTGGATCGGTTCCGACCGCGACGGTAACCCCAACGTCACCGCCAAGGTGAGCCGTGAGGTCGCCGCCAAGTACTTTACGCACATGGTGCTCAAGCTCGAGGACAAGTGCCGCCACATCGGCCGCAACCTCACGCTCGAGGCTACCTACAGCAAGCCGTCGGCCGAGCTCATTAACCTGTGGAACCATCAGGTCGAGATGAGCCCTCGTTACACGGCCCGCGCCGAGCTGATCTCCGAGCACGAGCCGCATCGCGCCGTCATGCTCGTCATGGCCGACCGCCTGAACGCCACCGTCCGTCGTATCACCGACACCATGTACCACAGCGCCGACGAGTTCCTGGATGACCTGCGCGTCGTCCAGCGTTCGCTGGCCGCCTGCGGTGCCGTCCGTGCTGCCTACGGCCCGGTCCAAACCATCATCTGGCAGGTCGAGTCCTTCGGCTTCCATATGGTCGAGATGGAGTTCCGTCAGCACTCCGTGGTGCATGCCCGCGCCCTCAAGGATATCCACGAGAACGGTATCCATGGCGACCTGCAGCCCATGACGCGCGAGGTCATCGATACCTTCCGCGCTATCGGCTCCATCCAAAAGCGCTACGGCAAGAAGATGGCGCACCGCTACATCATCTCGTTTACCAAGAGCGCCCAGCATGTGGCCGACGTCTTTGAGCTGGCCCACCTGTCCTTCGCACACGAGGAGGATGTCCCCGAGCTCGACGTGATTCCGCTGTTCGAGCAGCTCGAGGACCTCGAGGGCTGCGTCGACGTGCTCGACCAGATGCTTACGCTGCCCGTGGTGCAAAAGCGCCTTGCCCAGACCAACCGCCGCATGGAGGTCATGCTGGGTTATTCCGACTCTTCCAAGGATGCCGGTCCTACCACGGCCATGCTCGCGCTGCACTCCGCGCAGGAGCGCATTGCCAAGTGGGCAGAGAAGAACGATATCGACCTGGTGCTCATGCACGGTCGCGGCGGTGCCGTGGGCCGTGGCGGCGGCCCGGCCAACAAGGCCGTGCTGGCGCAGCCCAAGGGTTCGGTCAACTGCTTCTTTAAGCTCACCGAGCAGGGCGAGGTCATCTTTGCCCGTTACGGCAACCGCACGCTGGCTCAGCGCCATGTTGAGTCCGTTGCCGCTGCAACGCTTTTGCAGTCGGCCCCGAGTGTCGAGAAGACCAACACCGAGACCACGCAGAAGTTCTGGGATATGGCCGAGAAGCTCAACGCCGCAAGCCACGAGCGCTATCTGGACCTGCTGAATACCGAGGACTTTACACCGTGGTTCTCGACCGTGACGCCGCTGACCGAGGTCGGCTTGCTGCCGATCGGCTCGCGTCCCGCCAAGCGCGGCCTGGGCGCCAAGTCGCTCGACGACCTGCGTACCATTCCGTGGATCTTCAGCTGGAGCCAGGCGCGCATCAATCTGGCCGCTTGGTACGGCCTGGGCACCGCCTGCGAGCAGTTGGGCGACCTTGACCAGCTTAAGGCTGCCTACCAGGAGTGGCCGTTCTTCCGCACCTTTATCGACAACATCGAGATGTCGATCGCTAAGACCGATCAGCGCATCGCCAAGATGTATCTGCACCTGGGCGATCGGCAGGATCTGTCCGAGAAGGTCTTCACCGAGATGCAGCTCACGCGTAAGTGGGTCCTTGCTATCGTCGGTGACGAGTGGCCGCTGCAGCGCCGCCGCGTGCTCGGCTGCGCCGTTCGCGTGCGTAACCCCTACGTCGACGCCCTGTCCATCGCCCAGGTCCGCGCCCTTCGCGAGGTGCGTATGAACCAGGACGAGATGGCCGAGGAGAAGAAGGCCGAGTACATGAGCCTGATCCTTTCGACTGTGACCGGCGTCTCGGCAGGACTGCAGAACACGGGGTAATCGATAGCCCTGTGGCTCTCACCGGGGCCCGATGGGTTTCCCTCTGAATGCGTCCTCGCACTTGAAGCCCCCTTATCCTGCTCCTTAGGAGCTGCGGATAAGGGGGCTTCGTGCGGCGGAATGCATTCAGAGGGAAACCCGTCGGGCC
>CABQXG010000138.1 GCA_902468045.1 uncultured Collinsella sp. | reverse complement strand
CCTGGCCGAGCGCCTGCAACAGGCGATGACCGACTATGTGCAAAAGCAGCTGGCTCCGTATCTGCAGCAGGCTATGGATCAGGTGATGAAGGCAATCAGCGAGCAGATAGCGTCGACGGTATCGTCCCAGCTCAAGGCGGGCGCAGCGGGGCTTATGGACCAGATGGCGACGCAGATGTCTTCGAGTTTTGCTAACCTGGCGAGCGCCATGCGCGTGGATGCGAGTGCCTTTGCTCATGCCATCCACTTCAACATGGACGCCGAGGACCTGAGCTCGCTCATGATGAGCTATGCGAAGGCGTCGAAGCTCACCTACGACAACAATCTGACCACGTTGGGCTATGCGGACGAGGCAGACCCCATCTCGGTCAAGATTTTCCCGCGCGACTTTGAGGCCAAGGAGCGCGTGCTCGATCACATCGACGCGTACAACAAGCAGGTCAAAGCCTCTGGCCACGATGAACAGGCAATCTCATACACCGACTACATGGGCATCATCATGGGCTCGGTGACCGACATCGTGAACACCATCAGCTTGGTGCTCATCGCATTCGTGAGTATCAGCCTGGTGGTGAGCTCCATCATGATCGGCATCATCACCTACATCAGCGTTCTGGAGCGCAAAAAGGAGATTGGCATCCTGCGTGCGATCGGCGCGTCGAAGCGTAACGTGGCCAACGTATTCAATGCCGAGACCTTTATCGAGGGCCTCATTGCCGGCGTCTTTGCTGTTGTCGTCGTGGTGGCCGTGAGCTTTCCGGTTAATGCCTGGGCGCTTACTGCCAAACAGGTACCCAATCTGATGAGCCTGCCCGTGCAGGATGCGCTGGTGCTCATTGCAATTTCGGTGCTGCTGACGGTTGTCGCTGGCCTGCTGCCGGCCCGCAGCGCATCCAAGAAGGACCCCGTCGAAGCCCTGCGCTCCGAATAATGCGACAAAGGGACAGTCCCTTTGTCGCATTGAGTGTCATGTAAATCGAGGTCTAATACTTTTCGGGAAAACCATTCACCTCATTTTGTTGGGACGGTTGGAGGGACGGTTGGTGCCGGGTGACCGCTTCTGTCTTGGGCGGATTGTCGACTTGGGCCTCAGACGCGCCGTGCTAGAGGTATCTTGCCGCGAACTTCTCGAGTTCGGCGTCGCTTACGTTGTTGAGGATGCCGCCGTCAACGATCTTTGCGCCTGGAGCGCTTGCTCTAAGGATCGACGCCGTCTTGCCCATTCCGCTCCCGCCCGAGGTGGCAAACAGGACGATTGTTTTGCCTGTCAGGTCGTAAGACTCGAGGAATGTGTTGACAATCGCCGGTGCCACGTACCACCAGATGGGAAATCCCAAAAAGATGGTGTCGTAGTCTTCGATGCACTCGGCCCTGGAGGTTATGGCAGGACGGCAGGAGGGGTCGGCTGCCTCGAGTGTGCTGCGGCTCCGTTTGTCGCGCCAGTCGAGGTCGGCGCTTGTGTATGGATTGGCAGGCACAATGGCGAACAGATCTCCGTCCGCCACGCGAGCCAAGCGAGTGGCAACGTCCTTTGTGGTACCCGTTGCGCTGAAATATGTTACAAGTGTCTTAGCCAATGGAGTTCCTTTCGTTGCTGTGGTTTGGACCTTATGCTGAGGTGCATTTGGCGCTTTCTCTTGACCGCGATGCCGTGCGGTTTGTCCTGCATTCGGTTGAAGCGTTGCGTAGCCGGTAGATAAGATAGTCAAGGCGTTCGAGCTTCTGCTGCCCCGAGTGAATATCATCGAGCAACTCGCGGCGATGTCGTTTTAGCAGGCAAATGCGCGCGCAGTCGCTGGCGGCCGAGCCGTACAGCTCGATAAGCTCTTCGCTGCAGCCGGCATCGTGTAGGCCATCGATGATGTTGTCGTCCATGTCGTCACTTTGTGGTTTTGACTTTGGCTTTGGTGCTACCGGCAAGCGGCTTTTCGCCGGGACGGGCTTTGGGACCAACGAGCGCGTGCGGTTGATAGGGCTCTTCGAGGAAGTCGATCTCGGCGGGGGAGAGCGTTATGTCGAGCGCGGCCACGGCGTCATCGACGCGCTCGGGCTTGGAGCAACCCACGATGGGCGCCTCGACGCCACGCGCCCAGTGCCATGCCAGCGCAATCTGCGGCATCGGCACGTCGTGATCGGCGGCAACCTTGGCCACGCGCTCAACGATGGGCATGTCGATGGCACGGTCATGGTCATACTTGCTGGCCATGGTCATGTCGGTGGTGCCACGCATGCTCGAGCTTTCCCATGTGGGGCGGCAGAGGTGTCCCGACGCCATGGGGCTGTATGGCGTAAGGGCCATGTCGAACTGGCGGCACACCGGAATCATCTCCCGCTCGTCCTCTCGGTACAGCAGGTTGTAGTGGCACTGCATGCTCGTAAAGGGCGTCCATCCGTGGTCACGCGCGACGATCTGCAGGTTGTGCAGCTGGTAGGCATACATGGCGCTGGCGCCGAGCGCGCGGACCTTGCCCTCGCGCACCAGGTCGTTGAGCGCTTCCATGGTC
The DNA here is from genome assembly GCA_902468045.1 of uncultured Collinsella sp. Taxonomy (GTDB): domain Bacteria; phylum Actinomycetota; class Coriobacteriia; order Coriobacteriales; family Coriobacteriaceae; genus Collinsella. The sequence goes on along the minus strand of CABQXG010000138.1, from coordinate 2,036 downwards.
TCTTCCATGGGAACGTCGTAATCGAAGCGGTGGATGATGTAGAGGTCCAGATAATCGGTGCCCAAGCGCTTGAGCGAGCCTTCGATCTCACGCTTGATGGCCGCGGCGGAAAGGCCACCCTCGTTAAAGTGGACTTTGCTGGCAAGGACGACGTCTTCGCGCGCAATGCCTAGATCGCGAAGTGCGGCGCCGATGTACTCTTCGCTCGTGCCAGAGGCGTAGCAGTTGGCGGTATCGATAAAGTTGATGCCGACGTCGAGCGCGCGTTTGATGACAGCGCGTGTGTCGTCGGGTCCGATGGTCCACTGGTGATGGCCGGGGTCGGGCTCGCCAAAGCTCATGCCTCCCAGGCAGAGTTTAGAGACTTTGATGCCGGAATGTCCGAGGGCTGTGTACTGCATGCCGTTCTCCTTGTTCTTGAGGGGATGGCTATAGCGTACGTTGATAGGTTGATAATGTATATTGCTTATATCGACTTGCTGGGTATGCGAATATCAAATGGCTAGCAGGCGGGATTCCTTGATTGAGTTGGGGTGCAATGGAGCTACGGACTTTGCGTTACTTTTTGGCGGTGGCGCGTGAAGAAAACATGACCGAGGCGGCAAATGTGCTGCACGTGACACAGCCTACGCTGTCACGTCAGATTGCCGATCTTGAGCGCGAGCTGGGTGTGGAGCTGTTCGAGCGCACCAATCGATCGTGCGTGCTCACGAGCGATGGCATGCGCCTGCGCCAGCGCGCCGAAGAGATCGTCTCGCTGGTAGAGCAAACCGAGCTGGAGTTGGCGGATCGGGAGCTCGGCATTGCGGGCGTTATCCGCATTGGCGCCGGCGAAACCAAATCGATGCGGAGGGTGCTCGATGCTTTTACAGAGCTGCGTCGGGATTATCCCGGAGTGACGATTGAGCTCTATACCGGTAACGCCGATGCAGTGGAGGAACGCTTGGAGCGTGGCCTGCTCGACTTTGCGTTGTTGCTGGAACCCGTTAACGTCGAGAAATACGAATGGATTCGCATGCCCGAGGCGGATCGAGTTGGTGCCGTTGTCGCCGCGAGTGGTCCATGGGGTGGCCGGGACGTGCTGACGCCTGCGGACGTGGCGAATATGCCGCTGCTGGTGAGTTCGCGCACCACGAATCGAGCGCTGGACCTAGAAGCGTGGTCGAGTGGCGTCCTCAGTGTCGACGAGCTCAACATCGTGGGGCATTTCGATCTTATCGGCAACGCGTCGCATCTGGTGCGTTCGGGCGCCGCGTGTGCGGTTAGCGTTGGAAGCTTGCTGCAGATAGATGAATGTAGCGACCTGCGTTTTGTCCCATTTGAGCCGACGATTACCATTGCGTCGTATCTGGTGTGGAAAAAATATCGCCTGCGTTCCCGCGCCTGCGAAGAGTTTCTGAACCGCTTGAATAGTATGTGATGAAGGGGCAGCCCCTTTGCCGCATTGATCTGAGAGTAGATGCTGATGATTCTATCGTTGGCCCCCATGGAGGGGATTACCGGGCATGTGTTCCGTCGCGTGCATGCGGAGTGCTTCGGCGCGCTCGATTGCTATTACACGCCGTTTTTGCCGCCGCCGCGGGTGGGAAACCGCTTTGGCGGCAAGGCGTTTAAGTAGATTGATCCTGCCAATAACCAGGGGCTCAACGTGGTGCCTCAGCTGATGTCCAAGAACGCGGACGAGTTTGTGTGGGCGGCACAGGTGCTCGCCGACATGGGCTACCGCGAGGTCAATCTCAACTTGGGTTGCCCTTCGGGAACGGTTGTCGCCAAGGGCAAGGGCTCGGGTTTCTTGCGCAATCTCGACGAGCTCGAGGCGTTCTTAAGCGATGTGTGCGAGCGGTCGCCGTTGCCGGTATCGGTAAAGACCAGGCTGGGGCTGGAGAGCGACAACGAATACGAGCGCGTACTCGATCTGTATTGCCGCATGCCGTTGGCAGAGCTCATTGTGCATCCGCGCGTGCAAAAGGACCGCTATACGGGTTCGCCGCGCAAAGAGTTTTATGGCGAGACGCTGGAGCGTGCGCCGTTCCCCG
>CABQXG010000137.1 GCA_902468045.1 uncultured Collinsella sp. | reverse complement strand
GTAGGTAGATTGGGGAGCCGATAGACGCCTCTCGTCACGAAACCCGCCCATCTACTACGTTTTAACCGCAACTGCCAACCATACACCCAAAATAGAGAAAACCGCAGGTGTTCTACCTGCGGTTTTCTTTTTGCAATTCTTGGCATGGTTGCCGATGCCCTACCAAACGTAGTAGATGGACCCGTTTCGTGGCGGCCGGGTTGGACATGCTTGTGGCGGCTCGACCTAGGCACGCGCCTCCGCAAGCATCTGCCTGGCGTGGGCCAAGCTTGCCTCGGACTGATCGCCGCTCAACATGCGGGCGATCTCGGCGGTACGCGCTTCGCCGGTTACCTCGTCCAAATGCGTCTGGGGAACATCGCCCGGTTCCTTGCTGACGACATAATGCTTGTCAGCCATGACGGCGACCTGCGCCAAGTGGGTTACGACAATCACCTGATGCGTAGCGGCGAGATCTGCCAGCACGCCCGCGAGCGCACGCGCCGTGGAGCCACCGACACCGGCATCGACCTCGTCAAACACCAGCGTATCAACACCGTCCGCGTTACCGAGGACAACCTTGCTTGCCAGCATAACGCGGCTGAGCTCGCCGCCCGACGCAATGCGGCGCAGGGGGCGCGGCGTCAAACCGGCACCGCTGCGGTATAGCAGCTCGTAGCTCGAAGGACCAACGGGCGTCCACTCAGCACGGGGAAGATCGCGCGACTCCCAGACGAGCTCGGCGCCGCCCATTTCCAGGCGAGCCATCTGGCGGCCAACCTCGTGACAGAAGCGCGGGGCCGCCGTATTGCGAGCGCGCTTAAGCGCCTTGGCGGCAGCAAACAATTCGCGCTCCGCCGCGCCAAGCGCTTCACGCGCTTTTTTGATCTGTTCATCGCCATCATCAACCAGGGACAGCAGCTCCTGCGAGCGATCGCGCATGGCAAATACGTCGTCCATGGTTGGACCCCACTGACGCAACAGGCCCTTGAGGTCGGAATACCGCTCACGCATGCGAGCGAGCTCGCGAGGATCGAAGGCGACCCCATCGCGATAGGCACGAAGCTCGTTCGCGCAATCCTCAAGGGAGATACAGGCATCCGAAAGCGAATCGGCAATATCGCCCAGTTTGCGATCGACGGTAGCCATGCGGGAAAGCTCTGCCACGGCGCTGTTCACGGCATCGAGCGCTCCCCCTTCGGCGGCAAGCGATGCATGGGCATCGTTAGCCGTGGCAACCAGTACCTCGGCATGTTCGGAGCGCGGCAGCAGTTCCTCGAGTTCCTCATACTCGCCCGGTTTGGGGTCGACCTCGCCGATGCGCTCGAGGGCAAAGCGCGCCTCCTCGACGCGGCTCCCCTGGGCACGCGAGGCCTCTTCGACACGTCGAACCTCCTTGGCGGCAGCGCGCGATGCTTTAAAGCAGGCGCGGTACGCATCCAGCGCCTCGAGTGCCGGGCGCCCTGCCCATGCATCGACCATCGCAACGTGATGCGCCGGATCGAGCAAGCGCTGGTGCTCATGTTGGCCGCACAGATCCATCATCACACCAACGCGCTCCGAAAGCTCGCGCACACTGGCGATGCGGCCGTCAATCTTCACGCGGCTGCGGCCCTCGGCAGAAAGGCTGCGCTGGACCGTGAAGCCTTCCGTGTCGTGCGGACCGTCAAACAGCCGCGCCTCGACGCTCGCCAGCGCCTCGCCCTCGCGCACCGTCGACGAATCCGCGCGCTCGCCCAAAATAAGCTTGAGGGCCGAGAGCAACGCGGTCTTGCCGGCGCCGGTCTCGCCGGTCAGGACAGTCAGACCGGCACTCGGCACCAGCGTCGCCTCGCGAATGAGTGCAATGTTAGAAACCTGCAGCTCATCGATCATGACGGACTCCGTAGAATACGCGGCTTACCGAGTTATAGAAGCTCTCGGGGCCATAATCGAGCAGCAGCACATCTCCGGGCCCGCGACGCACAGCCACGCTCTCGACCGTACCATCACAAGTAATAAACTGTCCGTCGATGGCGATTGCCGGAACGCTCGGACGGTCATCAGACATAAAAATTTCGACGACATCACTCGGCGAGGTCAAAAATGCGCGAGCCTGAATGGTGTGCGGTGCAATGGGTACGCAGAGCATGCCCGTATAGTCGGGGCTCACGATGGGGCCACCGGCGGAAAGCGCGTAGCCCGTAGAACCAGTCGCCGTCGAAACGACGACACCGTCACCGCGTAGGCGGTCGATATGGTGACCGGACACCGTGATGTCAAACTCGACCATATCGGACAGGGGGCCGCGCGTAAGCGCCATGTCGTTGAGGGCGAAGGTGCGCACGACATCCTTCGTACCGTCTTCGCGCACGGACACGATATCCGCGGCGATGGTGGCGCGACGGCTCACATGCAGCTCGCCGGACAGGGCGTCGCTCACGACCTGCAGAATGTCGCGCTCCTCGGGACTCGCAGCAGTTAAAAAGCCCAGGTGACCATAGGAAAGACCGAGGATAGGAATCTCGCGATGGTTGAGGATGCGGGCAGCGCGCAGCAACGTACCGTCGCCGCCGAGCGTAATGACCAGATCGGAGCCGTCAATATCAGGCATGCTCTGAATCTTGGATCGCTGGTCGGCAGCCCATGCCACCTCATAGCCCTGGCGCGTCAGCCAAAGCTCGAGCATCAGGCCGCTCTCGACCGCCTCTTGTTTGTAGTAATTGGGAACCAGAAAGACCTTCATAGCGTTGCAGCTTTCTCGCTCAAAACCGATACCTGGGATTGCAGCTCGTCTTGCGAGCGGTCGCCGGGTTCAAATCTCGTGCCGTACAGGAAAAACTCAACGTTGCCCTTGGCACCATGAATGGGTGACACGCACACATCGACCGGGAACAGCCCCTTGGCAGCAAAGAGTTCAACCGCCGCCACGAGCGTATCGCGGCGCACGGCGGGATCGGTCACAATGCCGCCCTCACCAACCAACGCCGCCGGAGCCTCAAACTGCGGCTTTACGAGCGTGCAGAATGCACCCGTAGGCGCCAGGCACGCCAGCACCGCATCGATAATATTCGCGATGCTGGTAAACGAGACATCACACACTGCCAGGTCGATGGCGCCGGCATAGCCAAGCTCAGGCAGCTGCGTCACGTTTGTGCGCTCATGCAGCGTCACGCGATCGTCCTGACGCAACGACCAATCGAACTGGGCGCGACCCACGTCCACAGAGACAACGGTCGCAGCTCCGCGCTTGAGCAGGCAATCGGTAAAGCCGCCGGTAGAGCAGCCCACATCCAGACAGGCAAGGCCCGTCGGATTGATACCAAACGCATCAAGCGCGCCTTCGAGCTTAAGACCGCCGCGGCCAACATATGGAATGCGCCCCTTCATGTGCAACGGCAGACCCGGGGTCACCTTAAGGCCCGGCGAAGTCAAGCGCTCGCCGCCACTCGAGACCAAGCCGGCCATAAGAGTGCGAAGGGCATCCGCGCGATCGGCGCAGATGCCCTGTGAAATCAGTTCGTCATCAAGACGCACGCGTTTCATGAATGCCATCAACCATTCGTATCCGGAGATGCGGCCTAGCTATCCTGGGATTCGTTTGCCGCATCCTCATCGTATTCCTGCTCGAGCTTGTCGGCTTCTCGTGGCGTCAGCTCAAACTTGTCGACCATATCGACCGCGCGGGAGCCCAGCTCAATCGCTTCGTCAAACAGATCGAGTGAACGCTCCAAGGACGTATCCTTGGAGCGAACGGTAGCGATTATCTGGTCCAGACGGTCCGAGATCTCGTCGAAGTTGCGGACGGAACCCTCTGGCATGGCTACTCCTCGACGGAGTCGACAACAGCCTCGGCGGCGTCCGCATCCTCGGCCAGCACGCCAGCCTCAGCCTGGGCAACCGCAACCTTGGCGGCAGCCTCGGCAGCCTGTGCCTCCTCACGAGCGCGATCTTCGGCCAGCAGCTCCTGGTACAGGTCCTCGCCCGGCAGCTCCTCGCTGCGAGCGATCTTACCCAGAACGCCGTTGACGAACGACGCGGACTGGTCGGTGCCATAGGCCTTGGCAAGTTCGACGGCCTCGTTGATCACGATGGCGTCCGAGACCTCCTCGTCGGTGAGGAAGCGCATCTCGTAGACGGCGATACGCAGCAGGTTGCGGTCGGCACCGGGCATGCGCATAAGATCCCAGTTCTTGGCGACGGCTCGCAGGGCACAATCGATGCGATCGATGTGCTCGTAGGCACCGCGGCAAAGCTCCAGTGCATAGGGGTCGAGGGGACCCTTCGAGATCAGGAAATCGCCCTCGAGGACGCGCTCGAGCGGACTGTCCGTGGCCTCGGCCTGGAACAACAGCTGCAGCGCCTGACTGCGGGCAAGCGTGCGCCCGCGATAAACCTTAAGGCTCAAAGGTTACTCCTTGGGGAAAACGAGACCGTCGATGCAAACGTCAACGCGCTCGACCTCGACGCCCACCTGGGCATCGATGGCGGCGACCACGGCGGCGCGAACGGCCTCGGCGAGTTTCTTGAACGGATAGCCAAAGAACACCACGACACGCACGGTGAGCGCGAGCTTGTCGCCGACGACCTCGGCCTCGACCG
>CABQXG010000136.1 GCA_902468045.1 uncultured Collinsella sp. | reverse complement strand
ACGCTCGGGCTCGGGTGCCGTGGGAACAAGGGGGAAACGGGCCATTAGGCAGCCTCAATACGATGCAGGATGTCCTCAACGACCTCATCGATCGTAAACTCGTCCATATCAAACCACACGATACGGTCATCGCGCTTAAACCACGAAAGCTGACGTTTGGCATAGCGACGCGAACGCATCTTGATGAGTTCGCGAGCCTCATCCATAGAAATCACGCCATTGAAAGCATCAATGATCTCTTTATAGCCAATTGCCTGCATCGAAGTCAGGGCATCTCCCAGCCCCTGGTCCATAAGACCGCGAACCTCATCGACAAGACCCTGCTCAAACATCAGATCGACGCGCAGGTTAATGCGCTCGTAGAGCACCTCGCGATTACGCGTCAGACCAAACCATAGAGCATGATAATGCTCGCGCGGAACACTAAACTGACTTTTTTGCTGTGCATAGGAGATACCATCATCATGCATCTCGAGCGCACGAATCACACGGCGCACATTATGGGGATGAATAACAGCAGCCGATTCTGGGTCACGCTCGGCAAGCAGGGCATGCAGTTCTTCCTCACCAATACGCTCGGCAAGCTCCTGATAGCCCGCACGGCGATCGTCCTCAAGTTCGCCCGAGGGAAAGTCCATCTCATCGAGGGCGGCCTTGAGATACAGCCCCGTACCTCCGCAAAAAACCGGCAGGCAACCCGAACCAAGGAGACGTTCAACATGCGCGCGAGCGTCAGCCTGATAAAGCGCAGCAGAATATGCCACACCCGGCTCCACAATGTCGACGAGACGCAGCGGCGCCGTACACTCATCGGGCGCCATCTTTGCGGTACCGATGTCCATGCCGCGATAGATTTGCATCGCATCGCACGACAGCACTTCGGACGAAAGACGAGCTGCCAAACGGTCGGCAACATCACTCTTACCAACCGCCGTCGGACCGACGATCGCAACGGCGGAAAGTCCTGCCCTGGGAGAAACCATTAGCGCGGCTCGCCCACAACGGAGCCGGATAAATACCAGGTCTTGGCAACGTCAACGTCAACATCAACGATCTTGCCAACAAGCTGATCGATGCTGTAACCCTCGGGGATAGGCGCATGCACGGTCTGATTCTTGGGACTCTTGCCCAGCAGGACCGCGTCGTTCTTTTTACTCGTTCCCTCAATGAGCGCCGGCACCACAGTATGAAGCTCACCCTGGTTATACTCGTGTGCCGTAGTCTCGATAACCTTAACCAGGCGGTTGAAACGCTCGAGAATAACCTCATGCGGCGTAGGATCGTCAATCTCTGCGGCCGGGGTACCGGCGCGCTTGGAATAGATGAAGGTATAGGCCTGGGCATAGCGGACCGTCTCGGCAAGTGAGAGCGTCTGCTCAAAGTCTTCTTCAGTCTCGCCCGGGAAGCCAACGATGATGTCGGTCGAGAGCGCGATATCGGGCATCCGGTTGCGAATGCGATCGACCAGGCCCAGATAGTCCTCGCGTGTATAACGGCGATTCATTTCCTTGAGAATGCGCGTCGAGCCCGACTGGACGGCCAGGTGCAGCTGCGGCATAACAGCAGGCGTCTCGGCCATGGCGTCGATGGTCTCGGGCAGCAGATCCTTGGGATGCGAAGACGTAAAGAAGATGCGCTCCACGCCCGTATCGCCCACGGCACGTAGCAGATCGGCAAAACGCGGCTTGCCAAACAGATCGCGACCATATGAGTTAACGTTTTGGCCCAGCAGCGTAATCTCACGCACACCCTGGCGCACCAAACCGGTCACCTCGTCGACAATCTCCTCGAAGGGGCGGCTCTTTTCGCGACCGCGCACGTACGGAACGATGCAATAGGTACAGAAATTATTGCAGCCCGTCATGATGGGCACCCAAGCGTGATACTGGGTCTCGCGATGCCACGGCATGCTCATGGCATCCGTATCCTCATGCTCATTGGTGCGGATATGACGCTTGCCATCAAGGAATGCCTCGGCAATGAGCTCGGCCACATGTGCGATGGAATGCGTACCAAAGATGACATTGACGTTATCGACGTTGGTGAGCAGGCCCTCGCCATCGCGCTGCGCGATGCAACCACCAACGGCAACCACACGCTTGCCCGAAGGCGAAGGCGGCAGGCTTTTACAGGAATTGCACTGGCCGTACAGGCGAGTATCGGCGGCCTCGCGCACGCAGCATGTCATGAAGACAACAATATCGGCATGCTCGGGATCGAGCGCCATGAGGCAACCATACGAATCGAGCAGACCGCTCACGCGCTCGGAGTCGTGCTGATTCATCTGGCAGCCAAAGGTGCGGATAAAGTAGGTTTTACCGGCAAGAATATCGCGTACGGAACGCTGGTCCATGTGCATAAGTCCTAACGATGGAGAGGGGGGCGAATCGAGGCAAGCAGAAGCTATGCCACAGGCTTAACATCATCCAAGACGACGTTATCCATAGCAGCTCGATTGATCTGGTGAACGTAAATAGAAAGACGGATGGCCGTGCGCGACTCCCCGTTAATGAGGATGTCGGAGAACACGGGCGCGCAGGAAATATCAAACCCGGTTGGAATCAAAAAACCGCGCGCAATAGCCACGGCCTTTATGGCCTGGTTGACCGCACCGGCGCCGACACACTGAATGTTGACGGGCACACCATCCTTGACCATGCCGGCGATGGCGCCGGCAACGGACGCGGGCGATGATTTGCTTGATACCTTCAGGCAATCCATGAAGAAACTCCTGCGTTTAAAAGTACGTTTTAACTGCAATAACTGTATCGTACCGAGTGGACTCGGTAAAGGCACTATTCCTCTTTGGCAAGATCGAAGGTCACAGTGATTCGATCACGCGAAACGCGAATCTTTGGGTCGCCGCAAAGGTTGAGATAGTACCGGGCGGCAAGGTCATTAAAGTCGCGCTCCACAGCACGCGAAAACTGTGCCATGTCATCCTTGGCAATACGAAGCCCGCGACGATCCTTCGCGAGATCGACAGGAGCCGGCGCATGCGAGGACGAATCACGCTCGCGCAGCAGACGCGCGGTCACACCGCGAACGGGCTTAATCTGACCTGCCAAAATGCGATGTGCCGTGCGCTCGGACATCTCAAGACCCAAACCCGAGCAGATACGAATAAAGTCCTCGGCATCAGAGGCAAGGCCTAAACGATCGACAACCGGAAGCTCGCTCTCGTCATCAATAAACAGGAGACGAGACGTATCGAGCCGACTTGACGCCTGAGCATAAAGGGTCGCGGCAATCTCAGACGGAGAACCAAGATAGACATCGCAACCACGCAGCTCCTCGAGCGCAAACTCACAGGCAGCGCGAATAATATTATGCGGGCCGCGAGCACAGACATAACATCCGTCCTCATCCTTGACGGCCTGGGGCCAGCTGGACTGATCGGCACGCTCACTGAGGCGGTCGGCTGCAACGCTCACCTTAAAGGCTGAACCAAGATCGACGCCGGACGTGACCACACGGGCCTCGTCGGTGTTCTGCTTGATCGAAAACAATGCCATGCCACGACCGTGAACGCCCCAACGGTCCATCTTCATGCTCTCGAGCTTGGAGGTAACGCGGGCATCGAAGATTCGCTCTTGCATATCCTGCGGAACGCCCGAACCGTTATCCAGAAAGACAAGCGTGCGGACGCCATCTTCCTTGGTCGTGGCGAGATAGACCTTGTCGGCGCCGGCATCGCGAGCATTACGGAGCATTTCGATGACGATATCCTCGACATGCTGAATGTCGTGTTTTGCCTGGCGCCGCTCGGCCTCCGAAACGCGGAGGCGGACATACCCCTCGCCAAGGTTCTCCTCGACGCGAAGGTTGCCCTCCCCCGACATCGACGCGATAAATGAGATGAGCTCGTTCGCGTCGCTCATGTTATTTAGCGATATCGACAGCGCGGCTCTCGCGAATCACGACGACGCGCACCTGACCGGGATACTCCATCTCTTCCTCGATCTGATGGGCGATATCGTGAGCCAGGACCGTGGACTGGGCATCGGAGATCTTGTCCGGCTGAACCATGACGTGGACCTCGCGACCAGCCTGCATGGCATAGGTACGCTCGACGCCTTCATGGGAGTTGGCAATCTCCTCGAGCTTCTCAAGACGCTTGATGTAGTTCTCGGCAGACTCGCGACGGGCACCGGGGCGAGAGGCAGAGACAGCATCGGCGGCCTGTACCAGGACATCGAGCACCGTGTTGGGGTCGACATCGGCATGGTGAGCCTCGATAGCGTGAACGATAACGGGCTTCTCGCCATAACGGCGGGCAAGCTCGGCGCCGATGACGGCATGCGGGCCCTCGACGTCGTGGTCGATTGCCTTGCCCAGGTCGTGCAGCAGGCCGGCGCGCTTAGCGGTCACAACGTCCAGGCCAAGCTCGGAAGCCATCACGCCGCACAGATCGGAAACCTCGAGGGAGTGCTGAAGCACATTCTGACCAAACGAGGTACGGTAGCGCAGGGCACCAAGGGTCTTGACGATCTCGGGGTGCAGGTCGTGGATACCGGTATCAAAGGCAGCCTGCTCGCCAGCCTCGCGCACGCGCTGCTGAACCAGGTCGGCA
>CABQXG010000135.1 GCA_902468045.1 uncultured Collinsella sp. | reverse complement strand
GTATCGAAGATGTCCTCGTTCTCAAGCCACTGTTCCTGCAGATGTGCACCCGAGGCAAGCTCGTGTTCGACAACCTCGACAAAGCTCGAGGCAGGACAGCCGTATACATCGACGCCGGCATCTAGATCCTGAATGGCGCGCGTGTAGGCGCCCGAGCGAATGGTGAGGTTGGTAGCGAGCACGCCCACGCGACGCGTACGCGTGCTGTTGATTGCTGCACGGGCACCCGGCGCGATCACGCCGATCACGGGAACGTCGAGCACCTGCTGGGCCAAACGCAAGGCCGCAGCGGTTGCCGTGTTGCAGGCGATGACCATAATCTTGACGTCGTGCTTCGAAAGCCAACGACCCGCCTGCAACGCAAACGAGCGCACCTCATCCTCGGTGCGCGTGCCGTAGGGGCAGCGCTTGGTGTCGCCAAAGTAGTAGACGGACTCGTGCGGCAGCGCCGTCGCAATCGCGCGCGCAACCGTCAGACCGCCCAAACCAGAATCGAACACGCCAATCGGGCGCGTGTCGCCTGCCGGATTCTCGATATCGGACATTACCTCACCAGTCTCTCTCGAAAAGACATGTCCAAGTGCGGCGACGCCGCGCTACGAACGCGCCGCGACCAGCAGCTCTGCCGTCGCCGCCCAACCGTCGATAATTTTGCCACGCGTAACGAAAGCGTTCTCGCAAGCAGCCAGGAACTCAGGCGCGCCGGCGCTCGTCAGGCCATTCTCGACCAGGCAGAACGTGCCCACGTGATCGGCCATGTAGAAGTCGGACTCGGAATCGCCGAGCGCCAACGTCTCCTCGCGCTCGATCCCTAGGTGCTCGCAGAAGCGCGCAATGGCGACGCCCTTGTTGAGACCCGCGGGATTGATGTTGAATGCGCGGCCGTCCTCGACGCGATCGAGCTCGAGCGTCGTCGGCTTGGACAGGTGAGTCAGATGGCCGTTGCACGCCCAGATCAGACCGCAGCCGGCCTCGTCCAGGATGGCCTGAACCTCATCGTCGGGCACATCGCCGCGCATGCCGACGGTGACCTCACGGTATTTGTAGCCGGTCGACATGTCGTTGTGATACTCGATCTTGTGCGGCCAGCGGGCGAGGATCTTCTCGCACACGCCGGTCTGCTCGATCACCTGGTGCGGCGTGAGGCCGCAAGAGGGGTCGTAGGGCATGTCGCCGGTCAGATACTCCCAATCGTTGGCTTTAAGGTCGTACATGACCAGACCGCCCATCTCGCCAATGTAGGAGTTGAGGCCGAGCACGCGCGCGTCCTCGTGGATCATGGTACGGTTGCGGCCCGAGGTGGGAACCACCTGAATACCAGCGCGAGCGAGCGCCACGACGGCCTCGACGAGTTTGGTCGAGGGGTTGCCGTCGTTGTCGCGCAGCACGCACGAGCCGGGTGCAAGCATCGTGGCATCCAGGTCGGTAAAGACGTACTTGACCTTGGCCAAGCGCTCGCGCATCTCGCCCGAAAGCTCGGCGACGGTCGGCAGGGTATTGTGGGACATGGTTACTCCGTTTACGTAGAAGGGTTTGGACTTGGACGGCATGTTTTGATTGAGGGAACACGCTTATGGCGACAGCGCACTCAGGGCGCCGCCGCCATCATGGTTCATTAGTCAAACTGGGCAACATCGATCAGGCGATTGGCCAGCGAAAGGTCGCTCTCGATGGGCACGAACTCGTCGCCCACGTGCATGAGCTCCTCGTCACCCTTTGCCAGCAGCAAGACAATGGTGGGAGCATCGGGGTTGACGTACTCCTCGCGCGCCGCCTTGAACGCCGCATGCACAGCGGCTTCGCGATCGAGGATGATCTTGTTCGGCGTATCGTCGGGAACATGTTCGGCAAGCTCGCGACAGACCTTCATCGGGTCCTCGTGAGCCGGGTCCTCATTGGCAAAGATCATCAGGTCGGAATACGGTGCGGCCTCGCGCGGAAGCTGCTCGCGGCGCTCCTGCGCCTTGCCGCCGGCAGCGCCAAACACCGCAATGACCGGACTAGCGGGAAACGCGCGCTTGACCGACGAGAAAAGCGAGCGGAACGAAAGCTGGTTGTGCGCGTAGTCGACGACACAAATCACGCGGCCGTCCTTCGACTCCACGACCTCCATACGGCCCGGCACACGCAGTTTTGAGAGGCCCTTCTTGATAGCCTCGATACCGATGCCGATCTCGCGCGCAGCGGCGATAGCGACCAGCGCGTTCTCCACGTTAAAGTCGCCCGCGATACCCAGCAGGACCTTCTCCCCCGCCTCGGACTCGTCGGCGCTCATGCCGTGCAAGTTGAACTCGATGTTAAAGCCGAGCATGCGGACATCGCTCGCCCACAGGCTTGCCTCGGGATGCTCGACGCCAACGGTCACCAAGCGCTCGGCCGTCGACGCTGCCTCTAGCACACGGTCAACCTCTTCGGTGCCTAGATTCACCACGGCGGTCTTTGCCTGGTCAAAGATCCTGAGTTTGCTCTCAAAATAATCCTCAAACGTGGGGTGTTCGATCGGCGAGATGTGGTCGCGGCCGATGTTGAGGAAGCACGCCACGTCAAACGGCAGATTCTCGACGCGTTGGTACTTGAGCGCCTGGCTCGAAACCTCCATGACCATGGACTGGCGACCGGACGTGCGGCAGTTGGCGATATGGCGCCAGACCTCGGGGGCCTCGGGCGTAGTATTGGTGCTCTCGTAGCACTCGATGCCATCGTCGGTACTCTCCGAGCCGATCAGGCCGCAGGACTCGCCCGCCGCTTTGATAATCGACTGGAGCATAAAAGCGGCCGTGGTCTTTCCCTTGGTACCGGTGATACCCACGATCTTGACGTCGTGGTCGGGACGGTCGTAGACCTCCGGCGGCAACAGGGCCATGGCCGTGCGAACGCTATCAACAACCAGCATCGCAGCACCGCTCTCCTGCGCCAGCGGCTCCAGAGACTCGACCAGTGACTCCTCGCACACAAATGCGACGGCGCCCGCATCGAGCGCCATGCTCAAAAACGCGGGCTTAAAGGCAGCACCTTTGCAGAAGAACACGTCACCTGCCGAGACCGCGCGCGAATCAAACGAGCAGCCGGTCACGGCACGCTCGTCAACCTGCTCTGATGCGCGCAGCTCGCCGCACACATCGAGAAGCTTGGCAAGCGTATCGACCGTGGTCACGGTCGCGGAATCCGAATGGTGCATCTTTCACCTTTCTCAGCCATTTGGCAGGGACGGTTTTCATAGTAACTGAAACGTGCTCGCGCAAAAACGGCTCCCGGAGGAGCCGTTACGCGCAGGCGTTCGTAAGCCGAGGCTAGGCAGCCTGAACAGAAGGCTGGCCCTCGTCGATAAAGAAGCGCTTGTACCACACTAGGAACACGAGCGGCGTATAGATCTTGCGCTGGAAATCGCCCTTGCCCGCAAAGTGCAGATCGAGCAGGTGCATGAGCTCGTCGGTATTGAAGAACTCACTTGCCCACGGCGCGGTGAAGTACTCCTTGACATAGTCGTACCACTTTTGCTCGCGCAGCCAGTAGACAATCGGCACCGGGAAGCCCACCTTGGGACGGGTGGCCCACTCATCGGGCAGCGACTTGTTGGCAGCGTGGCGGAGTACCTGTTTGTTGCCGTTCTCGTTGATGCGGTAGCGGTCGGGAATGTGCTCAGCGAACTCCATGACTTTGCGGTCCAGGAAGGGCACGCGCAGCTCCAGCGAGTGCGCCATGCACATCTTGTCGGCCTTGAGCAGAATGTCGCCCGGGAGCCACATGTTCATGTCCAAGTACTGTTTCTTGACCAGCTCGGGCTGACCCTTCACGCGCGCATAGATGGGAGCGGCAAGCTCGAAGGCGCCATCGCCGGTGTTGTACTCGGGCTTGAGCACGCCGTCGACCTCGCGCTCCGGCCATACCAGAGCCTGTCCCAGGAACGACTTCTCGGGGATCTCGGCACCCTTGACCAGGAAGTTATGTCCCTTGAAGTACGGCATATGCAGCGCCAGGTTACCGAGCGCGCGACGGATGGGCAGCGGCACCATCTTTTTGTACTTGCGCACCGGGACCGTGTCCTCGTAGTAGGCGTAGCCGCCAAAGAGCTCGTCGGCGCCTTCGCCCGAAAGCACGACGGTGACGTCCTTGCGGGCCATCTCGGCCAAGAACCACAGCGGCACGGAAGACAGGTTGGACTGCGGCTCGTCCATGTGATACTGGATGTCCTCGAGCGCACCGAAGAACTCGTCGGCGGTAATCATCTTGCGGACGTTCTCGACGCCGAGCTTATCGGAAAGCTCCTTGGCGTAGTTGGTCTCGTTAAAGTTCTTGTAGTCAAAGCCCACCGAGAAGGTCTTGTCGGGCATGAGGCAAGCGGCGATGTAGCTGGAGTCGACGCCACCGGAGAGGAACGACGCGACCTTGACGTCGGCGATACGATGGGCCTCGACGCTCTCGTGCACGACCTCGTCCAGCTCATCGACATACTCTTCGAACGGCTTCTCGACGGCAGAGTAATCGCAATCCCAGTAGCGCTCGATGTTCATCTTGCCGGTCGGGATATCGACGGTAAAGTAGTGCGCCGGCGGCAGCTTGTAGACACCCTCGAAGAA
>CABQXG010000134.1 GCA_902468045.1 uncultured Collinsella sp. | reverse complement strand
ATGTAAATTGACCACGCAACCGGTCACGAGCACATAGGGCTCGTTAGGATGGACCAGCGCATGACGGACGGCCTTACGGGTCTTGGCCTCGGCCTCGCCCGTAACGGCACAGGTGTTAATGACGATCAGATCGGCATCCTGGGGATCCACAATAGCAAAGCCCAGGCGCATAAGATCGGCAGTGATACGGTCAGACTCAACCCGGTTGACACGGCAGCCGAGGTTGACGACGGAAATATGGGGTGCGAGCACGCGGGCTCCTTAATCGAGGATATCGTCGAGGGCACTCTTGATACGGTCGGTCACCGACTTCTTACCAGAAGCGACGTCATCGCCCATCTCATCGGCAAAAGCACGGAGCAGCTCGCGCTGCTTATTGGAGAGATTGGTGGGAACGACCACGCGCAGTTGCACGACCAGGCGGCCACGCGAACCGCCACCGCCAATGCGCGGCATGCCGTAATTATTGACGCTCACGGTGTCGCCGTACTGGGCGCCGGCGGGAACCGTCACCTTAACGACCTCGTCGGGCATAATGCCCTCGACCTCGATCTCGCAGCCGAGCGCAGCCTGCGCAATCGAGATATCGCTCACCAGGTACAGGTCGTCACCGTTGCGCTTAAAGCGCTCATGGTCGGCAACACGCACGTTGACAATCAGGTCGCCCGAGGGCTCGCCGCGAAGGCCGGCCTCGCCAAAGCCGCTCACGCGCAGCTGGCGACCGGTCGAAACGCCGGCGGGAATATCGATGTCGATCTTTTCGTGCGAAGGCGTGCGGCCCTGACCGTCGCAGGTCTCGCAGGGATGGTCGATAACCGTACCCTCGCCATGGCAGTCGGGGCAAGGCGAGGAAGACTGAACCTGGCCCAGGAACGAACGCTGAACCGTCGTGACATAGCCCGTGCCGTGGCAGCGGCTGCACTGTTTTTCGGTCGCACCGTCAGCCTTGCCCGTACCGTTGCAATCCTCGCAGGGAGCAAGGCGGTCATAGCTGATCGTCTTTTTGCAGCCGAGCGCCGCCTCCTCAAGGGTCACCGAAAGCGAGATGGCCATGTCACGTCCGCGACGACGCTCACGACGGCTGCGGGCGCCACCGCCGGCACCGCCGCCAAAGAACGACGAGAACAAGTCGTCCATGCCCATGCCACCAAAGATATCGTTGATATCGACGTAGCCCGAACCACCAGGGCCGTCGGCGGTGCCGTAACGGTCGTAGTTAGCACGCTTCTGTTCGTCGGAAAGAACGGAATAGGCCTCGTTGAGTTCCTTGAACTTGGCCTCGGCCTCGGGGTCGTCCGAAACATCCGGGTGTACGGTACGGGCCTTCTTTAGAAACGCGCGCTTAATCGTCCGCGCGTCGGCATCCTTGTCGACGCCAAGTACCTCGTAGTAATCCCTATTTTCCGACACGACCGAATCCTTCCGACTTTCATTATTGTCACAGTGCGTCCTATACCCAAGCTGGGCCGACCGCAAACAGAGGGTTTGATGTTATTGCATTTGATACGGCGAAAGCATGGCCCGTTGCGAGCAGCTCGCGAACCAAACCGACACGAGCGCGAACATGAAGCCGTTGGCAAAACCGTTGGCAAACTGCATCGCGCCGCGCTTCCACCACAGCAGACTGCGATGAAGCACACCGTCCGAAAGCACCATGAACAGGCCCATGGTAAACGGAATAAAGCACATCACGGCAAAGGCCGAGAACACGCCCGAGATGGCCGAGAGTACCAAAAACGGTGCCACGATGCCCATCAGGTAAAAACCGGTACGAGCTTTGCCTTCCAAGCGCTCGGCCTCAACATGGGCGCGGCCGACCAGGTCGCCGCCCGCGGCACCGTTGGTGCCAGCATGACCCATGCCGCTAATGCGGACCTCGTCGCCATCGTGCGTGCCGGCAGGAAACTCAATCGTCTGCTCGGAGGTTACGCGAGTACGACCGCTGCCACCGCAATCAGGGCAGGGGTCGGCCACGACCTTACCGGAACCGCCGCACTCGGGGCAGACCGACTGGAACGTGCCCGCACCAAACAGGAAGGACAGGTCGACGTCGATGTGGCCGCGGCCGCCACAGCTTGGGCAGGTATGGGCATGCTCGGAGGAGACAGAACCCGAGCCGCCGCAATGTCCGCACGTATCGAAACGCGTGTAGCGGACGGTCTTGCGGGCACCGCCCTTGGCCTCCTTGGCGTCGAGTTTGATATCGACGACCACATTGGCGCCGTTCTCGGGATTGTAGGCAGCCTGGCCGCGACGCTGCTGGGCCCAGGCGCCACCAAAGGGAAAGCCGCCCTCAAAGGGATTGCCATAGCCCGTGTTGCCGGCGTAGCCGCCACCATAGGACGAAGCCGTAGGAGCACCGGCAAAGGGATTGCCCGAACGCATGGCGTCGTAGCGCGCACGTTTTTGCTCATCCGAAAGCACGGCGTAGGCCTCGGAAACCTCTTTAAACTTTTCCTCGGCATCCGGCTCTTTGTTGACGTCCGGATGGAGCTTGCGGGCCTTTTGCTGGAAGGCCTTTTGAATATCACGCGAGGTGGCGTCCTTGGAGACACCCAGAATCTCGTAGTAATCTTTTTCGTTCATCGTCGCCATGCGCGGCAACCTCCTGCTCACAGCAGCGTATATATTCCGGTAATTCTACCCGAGCGGCCTAGGCTAGATCCCAAAACAGCTCGAACAGAACATTTCCATCGAGCCAGCCCAGGTGTGTCGGCGCCAGACGAGCTCGAACATGGCCCGCGAGGACATCTGCCGAAGTGAAGGGTCCCTCATGGACCCCGAGCGTCTCGGGAACCCAAGTGGCAAGACCCAATTCGAGCGCGCGATCGCAAGCAGCTGTCAGCTCTCCCGTTGGGATGACGCAAGCCGCACGAACCAACAGGTCGGACGCGACACCGCGCGTCATGCGACAAGCAAGCATCAGGTCTTCGGCCGCAGCCTCGCGCTGCGACAGATATTCGGCCTCGAACGCCGTCGCGACATCGTCACGTTGCACCAGACGCACGCGGTACGAATCGCCTCGAGAAGACACGCCGGGGAACAAACCTACAAGACGGTCGAAATCCTCGGCGTCGAGCATGCCCGCGGCGGAACGACCCAGGCCCAGGTAGCCCCGTCCGGTCCAGTAGGCAATGTTATGGGCGCACTCATGGCCGTCGAGCGCATAGCTTGCCACCTCATAGGGATGATAGCCGGCCGAACCCAGACGCTCACGCGCCACATCCATGCACGAAGCTTGAAAATCCTCGTCGGGCTCGAGCGACTCATCGCGGCACGCCATGCGATAAAGGGGCGTCCCCTCCTCAAGCGTGAGCGGGTAGACCGACACATGATGCGGAGCCGCCGCCAGCACGCCATCGAGCGTGCGCTTCCAACTCGCCGCGGTCTGCCCGGGAAGTCCGCACATAAGGTCGCACGACACGTCAAGCCCAGCGTTCTTGACCGTCGCGATGGCGGCGAGCGCCCGATCGGCATCGTGGATACGGCCGATGGCGGTAAGTTCGGTGTTATCGAGCGTTTGCACGCCCAGAGAGACGCGTGTGACACCAACCTTGGCAAGCGCAGCGGCAAGCTCGGCGGTCAGCGACTCGGGATTGGCCTCGCAGGTAAACTCAACGGGGGCGCACCACGCACGAATACGCCGCGCCAGCTCCACCAGGCGCTCCCCCGCCAGCGACGGCGTACCGCCGCCAACATAGACGGTGCGGATCTGATCAAGGGCCCCAGCTTTGCCAAAAGCATCGAGGCGCGCGAACAACTGCTCAAAATAGGCATCGAGCGCAGCGGTCAGGTCGCACGGAGCAAAACTGCGCGAGTCAAAGTCGCAGTACCGGCACTTTTGGGCGCAAAACGGCACGTGCGCATACAGCGCGGTAACGGCCACCCTTAAGCCTCCAGCGGATGAGGGGGCACCGATTCGCCGGCGGCAAGTGCGGCCTCGCAGGCCACCGCATCGCGCTCGATCTCATCGACCAGCGCCATGAACTCCTCGTACGTGGAGCAGCGCACCACATGGGCACGCCAAGCGGCGGCATGGGGCATGCCTTTTAAGTACCAGCTTGCGTACGTACGGGCACGCGACATGAGCGGCAGGAGCTCATGCGTCAGCGTTAGGTGCTCACGCAGGGCGTCTAGGCGCTCGACGGGGCTGCGCGCCGGCACCGGCATGCCATCGAGCGCAAGGGCGCGAGCATCACCGAACACCCAGGGGTTGCCATAGATACCGCGCGCGATAAACACCGCGCTGGCACTCGAGCCTTGCAGATGCTCAGCAGCGTCCTCGGCCGAGAACACATCGCCCGAACCGATAACGGGAATCTCAACGGCGTCGGCCACCTCATCGACGACCGACCAATCGGCCTGGCCCGCGTAGAGCTGCGTGGCGCAACGACCATGCACGGCGACTGCGGAGGCACCGGCGCCTTCGAGCATCTGGGCAAACGTCGCGGCAGTACGGTCCTCGGCATAAAAACCCTTGCGGATCTTTACGGTCACGGGCACATGCGCCGCGCCCACCGCCGCCTCGACGATCTTCTCGGCCAAATCGGGCGTGCGCATAAGGGCAGAGCCCTCGCCCTTGG
>CABQXG010000133.1 GCA_902468045.1 uncultured Collinsella sp. | reverse complement strand
CGGCGCACAGACCCTCGACGATTTGGTCGCAGACGGTAGCGCACTCCTCCTTCTTGGGGTCGAGCGGAATCACCGCGACCTCGTACGGGGCAACGGAGACCGGCCATACGATACCGTGCTCGTCGTTGTGCTGCTCCACGACCGCAGCAAGCGAGCGGGACACACCAACGCCGTAGCAGCCCATGATGAGCGGCTTCTCCTTGCCATCCTCGTCCATAAAGGTGGCGCCCATGGCCTCGGAATACTTAGTGCCCCGCTGGAAGACCTGAGAGACCTCGATACCGCGGGCAGCGGAGAGCGGCTTACCGCAGTGCGGGCAGGGATCGCCGGCAACGACGGTCACCAGGTCGGCCCACTCGTCGACGGTAAAGTCGCGCTCGGGGCAGGCGCCGGTAAAGTGATAATCGACCTCATTGGCACCGCAGGCCCACTGCTTGGACTCACGCAGGCTCTCATCGCAGACCAGGCGAATACCCTCGGGTAGGTTAACCGGTCCGATAAAGCCCTTATGCAGACCGTAGGTCTGGAGCTCCTCATCGGTCATCATGCGATAGCCCTTGCCAAAGACGTGCTCAGCCTTGCAGTCGTTGAGCTCGTGATCGCCCGGAACGATAGCCACAACCGGCTTACCCTCGGCGTCAATGAGAGCCAGGGACTTGCGCGTGCCGTTCTCGGGGAACCCAAAGAACTTGGCAACAGCCTCGATGGTGCCCATGCCCGGAGTCTTGACCTTGGTGAGTGTGCCGTCGCCGGGGCCCTCGGTCACAACGACCTTGGTGCTTGCAGCCTCGTCATCGGCAGCAAAGCCGCAATCGTCGCAGTAGACCAGCGAAGCCTCGCCGGCGTCGGCCAGCGCCATGTACTCGACGGAGGTATCGCCGCCGATCTCACCGGAGTCGGCGACAACGGGCAGGGCCTTGATGTAGCAGCGCTCGCAGATGTTGGCGTAGGCCTGCTTCATCTTGTCGTACTCCTCCTGCAGGCTCTCCTGCGTGGCAGAGAAGCTGTAGGCGTCCTTCATGATGAACTCGCGACCGCGCATCAGGCCAAAGCGGGGACGGAACTCGTCGCGAAATTTATCCTGGATGTGATAGAGATTCACCGGCAGCTGCTTGTAGGAACGCAGCTCGTTGCGCACCAGGGCAGTCACGGTCTCCTCGTGCGTGGGACCGAGCACGAACTCGCGTCCGTGGCGGTCATCAAAGCGCACGAGCTCCTTGCCATAGGCATCGATACGGCCGGACTCACGCCACAGCTCGGCATCGACCATGATGGGCATCATGAGCTCCTGGGCGCCGGCAGCGTCCATCTCGTCGCGCACGATGTTCTCGATCTTGCGAATCGAGCGCCAAGCAAGCGGCAGATAGGAATAGAGACCGGCGGCCTCCTTGCGAATCATGCCGGCACGAAGCAGCAGGCGATGGCTCGCAAGCTCGGCGTCGGCCGGATCCTCTTTGAGCGTCGGAGCATACAGCTTAGACATATACATTGCTCGAGTCATTTATTTCTCCTCAATAAGCTTGTCGACCTCGGCCATAAGCGCGTCGACAATTTGGTCCTCAGCTACTTTACCAATGATTTGGCCGTGCGAAAAGAGCAGGCCCTGACCTCGTCCGCAGGCAACGCCCAAGTCGGCGTCAGAAGCCTCGCCTGGGCCATTGACCGCACAGCCCATCACGGCAATCGAAAGCGGTGCGGAGTAGTTCTTAAGCCGCTCAGTGACCTCCTCGGCGATAGGAATGAGGTTGACCTGGCAGCGAGCGCACGTGGGGCACGATACGATCTCGGGGCCACGGCGGCGAAGACCCAGCGACTGCAGGATACCCCAGGCGACCGGCGGCTCCTCGACCGGATCGGCCGTGAGCGAGACGCGCATGGTGTCGCCAATGCCCTCGGAAAGCAAAATTCCCAGGCCCACAGAGCTCTTAATGGTGCCCTGGAGCTTGGTTCCGGCCTCAGTCACGCCCAAATGAAGCGGAACATGGGGGATTTCGCGCGACAGGGCACGATAGGTGTCAAGCGTCGTGGACACGCTATGAGCCTTGGCGGAAAGCACGATATTGGTAAAGCCGCGATCCTCAAAATGTTTGACGAAACGCTCGCTCGACATCACAAGCTTTTCGGGCTGCGTAAGGTCATCGCGCTCGGCGATATCCTGCTCAAGCGAGCCGGCGTTCACGCCAATGCGAATCGCGCACCCAGCGGCGCCCGCGGCATCGATCACGGCATCGACCTTGGCCCAATCGCCAATGTTGCCGGGATTGATGCGGAGCTTAGCGGCACCGGCCTCCACGGCGCCAATGGCGAGCTTGTGGTTAAAGTGGATATCGGCGACAATCGGCACCGGAGACTCGGCACAGATGGTGCGGAAACCCTCAATCGCGGCCTCGGTGGGCACGCTCACACGCACGATATCGCAGCCAGCCTGCGCCAACGCGCACACTTGCGCAAGCGTTGCCTGGGCGTCAGCGGTATCGGTGCAGGTCATGGATTGGACCACCACCGGCGCGCCGCCACCGATCTGAACACCGCCCACATGCACAGGGCGCGTCAACTCGCGAGGCAAAGGATGGGATAAAGACAATCCAAACACTCCCCTACAGGATAAATCGAAGGACGTCGGAACGAAGCATATAGACAAACAGCAGCGCAAAGAGCGCGATGCCCACATAGCTCACAATCGTCTGGACCTTGAGCGGAAGCTCGCGGCCAGCAATCTTTTGAATGATCTCAATGACCAGCTTGCCGCCATCGAGTGGTGGGATGGGCAGCAGGTTCATAAAGCCAAGCGAGAACGAAATGAGGGCGGCAAACGAAAGGAACGTGGCAGGGCCGGCAGCAGCAGCCTGTGAGGACATAACGCTAATACCCACGATCGAAGAAGACTGATCGAGAATCTCCATCGTATGCTGCGGCTGGAGCAGGCGCATCACGCCCTCCGCTGTCTGCACGACATAGGAGAACGACAGGCGAGCCGACGTGATGGGGTCTAAACGGACCACCTGTGTAGAGGCATACACACCTAGGCGCTCGTCCTCTTTGAGCGCAACCGCGGTCGAATGCTGCTTGCCGTCACGCTCGTACTCGATGGCGATATCGTCCTTACCGGCAGCCTTGCCGATGGCATCGTAAACGTCCATCCAGGAAGAGCACGATACTCCGTCAACCGAAAGGATCACGTCGCCGCCCTCGATACCCGCCTTGGCGGCAATAGACCCCTCGTCAACCTGACCGATCACGTTGGTATCCATCGGCACGGTGACACCCGCAATGGAATAGATACTCATAAGCAGCAAAAAGCCCGTCAGGATATTGACGAGAATGCCCGCGAGCAGCATAAAGGCGCGCTTGAGAAAACCCTGGCCCAAATAGGTATGCGAACGCTCTTGCGCAAGGAACTCGGCTTCGCCGCACGGCAGCTCCCACACATCGCCCTCGATAGTCGCATGCTCTCGATCGAAACGGCGGCCGTCAAAGGTGGTGTAACCCGCCGCATCTCGCGGCAGCGTCTGATACTTGGTGGGATAGTAGCTCGGCGAGGGCTTCTCCCCTTCCTCATACCAGGGTGCGATGGAACCCCAGCCCAGCAACAGGGCGCATGCCTCGAGCACATCCTCCTCGGAAAGCTCAAGCTCGACAGCAAGGTCGGCCACGGTCACGCGACCATGACGATAGATAGCCGCGAGCACGCGGTCGGCACACGAGACGTCGGTCGGATCCATACCGCAAATGGCAGCGTAGCCACCCAGCAGCAGCGGGGTCACGCCAAACTTGGTTCCAATGCGACGCGACGTGTAATGGATGTCAAAGCGGCACGGCAGGCCCAAAAAGAACTCGGTCACACGGACGCCGCAGGCACGCGCCGCCAAAAAGTGGCCGCCCTCGTGCAAAAACACGAGGACGGAAAGCATCAGCAGGCCCCAAAAGACCGATGAGAGAACGCTCAGAACAGTATCCATAAAACGAAAAAGCAATCCTTATGGTTAGGAACGAGTTGCGGCGAGCACCTGCGCAGCTTTTTCACGCGCCCACGCATCGATGTCGCGAAGCTGCTCAAACGAATCGACCGCCTGCATATCGTGAGCATCCATGCAGGATTCCACAATGCAATCGATATCGGTAAAGCTGCAGCCATCGTGCAGGAAGGCATCGACGGCGACCTCGTTGGCGGCATTGAGCACGCACGGCATGGTGCCACCTGTCTTGCCGGCACGTTCGGCCAGTGCCAGACAGCGGAAGGTATCCATGTCGGCAGCATCAAACGTGAGCTGCCCCAGATCGCGGAAATCGATACGAGGCGCCGGGGTATCCCAACGCTCGGGATGCGAGAACGCGAACTGGATGGGAATACGCATGTCGGAAGCACCGAGATGCGCCATCACGGAGCCGTCGGCAAACTCGACCATAGAGTGAATCTTGGACTGACGCTGCACGACCACGTTAATAAAATCGAGGTCGCAGTTAAACAGATGCATGGCCTCAATGCGCTCTAGGCCCTTGTTCATGAGGGTGGCGGAGTCGATGGTGATCTTGGCACCCATGGCCCACGTGGGATGTGCGAGGGCATCGGCACGCGTCACGCAATTGAGCTCGTCGCGCGTACGGCCAAAGAACGGA
>CABQXG010000132.1 GCA_902468045.1 uncultured Collinsella sp. | reverse complement strand
GACATCGTGCGGAAGCAAGGGCAGCGCCTGCTTGAGCGAGGTGCCCTTGACCCACTCCATGAGGATGAGCGGGTCGTCCTCGCACGATCCATAGCCATAGACGCGCGGAAATCCGCGCAGGTGCGAGACGGTGCACAGATGACGGTACTCCTCGAACAGCGCAGCGGTGTTGGCCAGGTGCGCAGCCGCTTGCTCGGCGGAGCGATCGGGGGCTTGGCCGGAAAGGATGGCGTTGTCCTTGAGCAGCTTGACGGCAAAGACCTCGCCGCTCGTGTTGGTCGCGCGGAGCACATGTCCGATATTGCCGCCGTCGCGGTATGCCGTCTGAAGAATAAGCGTCATAAACCGTCGCTTGGCGTCGTCCTCGGCGCTGGGGTCGACCGCCACGGCGGTGTCGAACGTGTCGAGACGGATGAGTTTGTCGCCAGGGGCGGTGTTGGTGGTATCCAAGACGTTCCTTCATTTGGTGGGGCCGCGTGCTCACGCCGAGAACGCGATTATCGATTAAAGCCCATGATAGACGTGTGCGCCGATAAGCTGACTCGTATTGCTATTTATAGTGCAGCGCGCAACGTAAATGATATAAGACGAGTGACACCTGTTTCCCACGTCTCTACGCGCTAGTCCACAATAACGAGAAACGTTGTATAGAGACCCAAATGAAGTCTGTCGCTGTTG
Source organism: uncultured Collinsella sp. (assembly GCA_902468045.1). GTDB lineage: Bacteria > Actinomycetota > Coriobacteriia > Coriobacteriales > Coriobacteriaceae > Collinsella. The sequence goes on along the minus strand of CABQXG010000132.1, from coordinate 3,944 downwards.
GCGATTTCCACGGGGGGATAGACTTTGCCGGGCTCTCGTTGGTCGCGGGGCGGCTCGATTACGGTATCGCCGTCGCCTGCACCCGATTCGAGCACCGTGCCGTTGGTCGATCCCAGGCCCTGGGCGTACCAGTGCTCACCCTCAAGCCAAATGCGAAGATGCTCGCGCGATGCGTCGGCGCCCACATCGGTGATGCTGGGCGAGGTTTTGGGCAAAGAACCAATCACGGTGCCGCGCGGATCGCGTGTGAGGGGATGGATTTGCATGTCGACGCAGTTGTCGGCATGTGTCCTGAGCAGACCGAGGTTGGGGGCAACGGTGCGCGGCTGCTCCAGGCTGCCCATAAAGCCACGTCCGACGGTAGTTTCGGTGGTGCCAAAGTGCCCGCCCGTCTTGCTGTCGCAAAAGCGCTCGACGGTGGCCACGCCTTGAACGGGATCGGCAAGTGCACCCGTTGCCACAAAGAGCATAAGGTAAAGCGTGCTTTTCTCGCGCACGGCATTGCCGTCAAAGTTGTCGATGCGATTGAGGGCATTTGCATATAGGCGGCTGTCCAGTTTGTAGCTGGCGAGAGCCGACATCATTTCGTTGGCGGCCGGACCGCGATAGTGCTCGGCGATTGCCCGATAGGCGGACTCGCCGCCGCCGAGCTTGCTGCAGATTGCCGAGGAAAGGTTGAGCGTGGTGACGGCAAAGTCGCTGTAGATGGAGGGCGCGCACTGGTCAGGCTTGCGATGGACGATGTAACGGGTGAGATACGAGCGGTTGGAAGAGCATTTCTCGAGCAGGGTACTGCCGAGATAAGAGTTTCCATTGATGAGCATTCGGGCGATCTCGAGATGTTTAAGACCGCCGAACGAGCGAATATCGTTATAGAGGACCGAGCAAGGCGTCTCTGCTGCCACGGATACCTCCTTTGATTGCTTCCTAGCCAATATGGCGATAGGAATTAATGGCCCCCGGTGGGCGACGTATTAAATGACTGCGCAATATATAGCGTAACCAAAGCAACATTATAGGCCACATGTTCGAAATTGCAGGAAGCCTGAGAGATTTGGTTTGGACTGGACGGAAGTCCCCCTCTGTCTTGATCTATAACAATTAGGGCCGATTTTACTCGTTAACTGTTACAGATTGAGACAATCGGCCCAGGCTCGCCCCGTCCGCCTCGTCATCTGTGGTTTACGTGGGGGCATGCGAAGCACGGGTATACTAACCGGCGGCGAATCTGCTCCATCGCTTAGAGCTGCTGCGTCTGGACGGCGCGTGATAGGGCTGCCAAAGCGATCGCCAGCGTGCTGAGCAACGTCCTCTCTGTGCGCACCCGTTTTTGTATGTATTAGCGCACTACCAAGCACGCCCGCGCGGCCGCATGCCGCGCCCATAACGCGTGCAGATAAGGAACAACAACATATGCGTAATTCTGTATCCGACGTTACCGACGCCGAGATTCTGGACGAGACCCGCGAGGCTATGGCCCAGGCTGCCTTCGATGCCGCCGATGAGGCCAACGCCGCCCAGGCCGTCGAGTCCGCTACCGAGAGCCTGCCTGCCTTTGACGAGCTGGGACTTTCGGACGAGATGCTTCGTGCTATTGAGAACCTGGGCTACACGGCGCCGACGCCTGTTCAGGCCGGCTCGATCCCTGTGGTGCTCGAAGGCCGCGACCTGCTTGCCGCCGCTCAGACCGGCACCGGCAAGACGGCCGCCTTTTTGCTGCCGACCATGAACAATCTGGAGCACATCGCTCCTCCCAAACCCGTGCGCGAGCGCGGCGGCCGCAACCGTCGTCGCGGTGCTAAAAAGCCCGAGGGCAACGGCTGCGGCCCGGTGATGCTCGTCATCACCCCTACGCGCGAGCTTGCCCAGCAAATCGATGAGGTCGCGAGCAAGATCGCCGACGTCACCGGCCATGTCGCCGTGACCGTCGTGGGCGGCGTGAGCTACAAGCCGCAGACTGCTGCCCTCAAGTACGGCTGCGACATCCTGGTCGCCACGCCGGGCCGTTTGGTCGATCTGATCGAGCAGGGCGCCTGCCACCTGGATGAGGTTAAGGTCCTGGTGCTCGACGAGGCCGATCGCATGCTCGACATGGGCTTTTTGCCCGCCGTCCGCCGCATTGTGCGCGAGACGCCGGCCGAGCGCCAGACGCTGCTGTTCTCGGCGACCCTCGACGAGGAGGCCGTGGGCGAGATCACCGACCTGGTGAGCGATCCGGCCCGCGTGGAGATCGCACCGGCCACGTCGACCGCCGACACCGTCGACCAGTTTGTGTTCCCGGTGTCCATCGAGGCCAAGAACAACCTGCTGCCCGAGTTCCTCAAGAAGGAGGGCCCGGAGCGCACTATCGTCTTTATGCGCACCAAGCACCGTGCCGACAGCTGCTGCCGTCGTCTGGAGCGCAAGGGCATCAAGGCCGCCGCGATCCACGGCAACCGCAGCCAGGCCCAGCGCGAGCGCGCGCTTTCGGCCTTCCGCGACGGTACCGCCGACGTGCTGGTGGCAACCGACGTGCTCGCCCGCGGCATCGACATTAGCGACGTGCGCTACGTCGTAAACTTTGACGTGCCGGCCGAGCCGACCGACTACATCCACCGTATTGGCCGTACGGGCCGTGCCGGCGAGCTAGGCTGGGCCATCACGTTTGTGACCGAGCAGGACGTCGACGAGTTCTACGAGATCGAGAAGCTCATGGACAAGACCGCCGACATCTACGAGGCCGGCGACCTGCATGTGGGCCCCAATCCGCCCGCGGTTGACCCCGAGCGCGATCCTGCGGCCTTTAAGGTGAAGAAGAAGACCAAGCGCGGCAAGTCCAAGAGCAAGAAGAAGCTTGAGCAGGCGCGTCGCGACGGCAAACGCAACGGCGATGACTACGGCGATGTGGCCGGTCGTTCCAACCGCGGTCGCGACGAGCGCCGCGGCGACGGCGAGCGTCCGAGCCGTCCCAAGCGCGGCGGCAAGACCCGCGTGCGCGAAGGCGTTCAGGCTCGCGTGGACGAGGCTGTTGAGAGCGTGGCCCGCGAGGTGGCTGCCGAGGAGCGCGGCGGTGCTGTCGAGCAGGCCCCGCGTGGCAACCGTGCCGAGCGTCGTGCCAAGCAGTTCCAGGGCGAGGCGCATCGCCGCCGCCGCGAGGACGAGGATCGCGGTGGCCGTCGTCGTGTCGAGCGCGAGGACGAGGGCCGCGGTTCGCGCGGTGGCAAGCGCGGTTCGGGCGACCGCCGTCGTTCCGGTCGTGATGACGAGCGCGGCGGCCGTGACGAGCGTCGCGGCGGCGAGGGTCGTGGTGAGCGTGCTGCCCGTGGCGGTGAGTCCCGTGGCGGCAAGTGCTTTGAAGAGCGCGGTAGCCGCGGCGGCGAGCGTCGCGAGGGTGCTCGCGGCAATGGCGGCCGCGGCGGCGCTGGTCGTTCTAACGAGTTGCGCGACCGTCGTGACCCGCGTGCCAGCCGCGATCGTCGCGATGACTGGCGCAACTACGACGATACCCGCGAAGAGCGTCGCGGCGGCTACCGTGGTGGTCGCGGCGGCAACCAGGCCGGCTCCCGCGGCGGCCGTGCCGGCGGTCGCGATAATCGTGGCAGCTATGGCAATAGTCGTGGCGGCAAGCGTGGTAGCAGCTCCCGTCGTCCCGGTGACGGCGGCGGCAAGCGCAAATAACACACGCATCGCCCGCTAGAGCGAGGTGAACCAAGGGCCCCGAGCAACTACGCTCGGGGCCCTTTTTGTTTGCCGTATCCGATCGCTAGTTCAAATGTGATTTCCTCGGGAATGCATCTAGAGGATGCCGTGGGCCTGTTTCCTACCATGCGGCAATGGGTCCCATGGGGTGCGCCGTGCATTTTTTGGAGTATTCTGCAGTTCGAGTTGTCTGCATATGATTTGACGTCGCCAACGGTGGCTTTCGGATATCCCTTATGAGCGTTTTGAGTTAAATTTCGCCGTTT
>CABQXG010000131.1 GCA_902468045.1 uncultured Collinsella sp. | reverse complement strand
CCGCCGTTTTATGTCGCAGCTGTTTACTCGGCAAGCTGCTTTAGCACATCACAGGCGATCTCGATGGCATCGTCGATGCAACCAGGGCAGCTGCGGAGCGGACCCTTATCCGATCCGATGCCCTTGAGCGTGCCGCAGACGGTCGTCGTGTTCTTCTCGTCAAAACGCTTGGCGATTTCGCGCGACAGCTTGTAGGTCTGGCCCTTGGTCTTGGGGTTTTCCATGCCGTCGCTCATTACAAAGCCCATGATGGCCACGGCTCCCGAGATGGCGCCGCAGGTTTCGGTCATACCGCCCATGCCGGCACCAAAGCCCTCGGTGAGGGTAAAGGCGATCTGGGGGTCGAGCCCGACGGCGGGCGCGAGCGTACAGGCGACGGCCTGGGCGCAGTTAAAGCCACGGGCGTGGTATTCGGCAGCCTGAGCCTGACAGGCGGTGATATCGAGCTGGGCCGTATCGATTTGCTTCATCGTTGTCTCCTTGGTCATGGTGTACCCGCCTATGGTACCCGTGACGGTGCGTGTAATCATCGAGAGCTTCATGGATGCCTTATTTTTATCTATCGAGCAAATGCCCAAGGCTTGAGATAAATACCCCTGATCAATTTGTCCCATAACCTACCTTGGGGATGGGTTGAGAGGAGCGCAGGGTAGCGGTATCGTGAACCGAATAAAACCCAAGTAAGGGAGTTGGATATGAGCGAGCAGACCATCGGTACGACGTGTGTTCAGGGCGGCTATCACCCGGGAGATGCCGAGCCGCGCCAGGTGCCCATCTACCAGTCCACCACGTGGAAGTACGACACGTCGGAGCACATGGGCAAGCTGTTTGACCTGGAGGAGTCGGGCTATTTCTACAGCCGTCTGCAGAACCCCACGTGCGATCTGGTTGCCGCCAAGATCTGCGAGATGGAGGGAGGCACTGCCGCGATGCTCACGAGCTCGGGCATGGCTGCGAACTTCCTCGCGATCTTTAACGTGGCCGGTGCCGGCGATCACGTGGTCGCAAGCTCTGCCATTTACGGCGGTACGTATAACCTGCTCGCCCACACCATGGGTCGCATGGGCTTGACCTGCACGTTCGTTGCCCCCGACTGCACCGATGAAGAGCTCGAGGCAGCCTTTGAGCCCAACACCAAGCTCGTCTTTGGCGAGACCATCGCCAACCCCGCCCTTGCCGTGCTCGATATTGAGCGCTTTGCCAAGGCCGCGCATGACCACGGCGTGCCGCTGATGGTCGACAACACCTTCCCGACGCCCGTGATGTGCCGTCCCTTTGAGTGGGGCGCCGACATCGTTACGCACTCCACCACCAAGTACATGGATGGACATGCTGCCTACCTGGGCGGCGTAATCGTCGACCACGGCCAGTTTGACTGGATGGCCCATGCGGACAAGTTCCCGGGTCTCACCACGCCCGACGAGAGCTACCACGGCGTGACGTATGCCGAGAAGTTCGGTCGCGAGGGCGCCTTCATTACCAAGGCAACCGCTCAGCTCATGCGCGACCTCGGCCCCATGCAGAACCCGCAGGCGGCGTTCTTCTTGAACAGCTCGCTCGAGAGCCTGCATGTGCGCATGCCGCGTCATTGCGAGAATGGCCTGGCCGTTGCCAAGTTCCTGCAGAGCCATCCCAAGTTGCGCTTCGTTAGCTATCCGGGTTTGGAGGGCGACAAGTACTATGACCTGGCTCAGAAGTACATGCCCAACGGTACCTGCGGCGTCGTGAGCTTTGGCTTTAACGGTGGTCGCGCGGCGGCCGAGACCTTTATGAAGAGTCTCAAGCTCGCCCAGATCGCCACACACGTGGCCGACGCCCGCACTTGCTGCCTGCATCCTGCTAACGCCACGCATCGCCAGATGAACGATGAGGAGCTCATCGCCTGTGGTATCTCCGCCGACATGGTGCGCCTGTCGTGCGGTCTCGAGGACACGGCCGATCTGATTGCCGACCTTGAGCAGGCACTCGAGCAGTGCTAGGCTAGCGTGCGTGCGAGGCGCCGATGCTGGCAGAAAGCTTCGGTGACCTTTCGTTCCGATTCCGTAGGCGGGACCCCAATTGCGGCTGTTTGCAGGCGATTGGGGCCCCGTTTTTTTTGCGTTGGGCCACTCGAAAGGATGGATATGGAGAAAACTGCAGAGCAGCTGCGCCGCGAGCACATTGCCCTAGAGGGCGACACCCATGGCAAGAACAAGTGGGCGATTCTGTTTACCGTGCTCATCATGACGTTTATGGTGTGTCTGGATTCGACCGTCGTGACCGTGGCGCTGCCCGTGATGCAAAAGGAGCTGGGCGTGGGCCTCGATCGCATTCAGCTCGGTGTATCTGCTTGCGACATGCGTGGCTATGTTGCCGTTTGGCCGTCTGGGCGACGTGCGTGGCAAGGTGAATGTGTTCCAGCTGGGCGTCATCGTCTTTTCGGTCGGTTCGCTGCTGTGCGGCCTTTCGGCCTCGCTTGAGGTTCTTATCCTAGCGCGCATTGTTCAGGGCGTCGGTTGCGCGGCGGCCATGGCTAACAACATGGGTATCATCACCGAGTCGTTTCCGGCGCGCGAACGAGGCCGTGCCATGGGTATTCTCGCGACCTTCGTGGCCCTCGGCATGATGTGTGGCCCCGTGCTCGGCGGCATGCTGGTGGCAAGCTTTCCCTGGGAGAGCATCTTCCTCGTCAACCTGCCCATTGGCGTGATCTCGTTTATCGTGGGACTCTACACGCTGCCGCATGTTAGGCCAGAGGCCGGCGAACGTCCCATGCCCCTTGCCGAGGCCGCCCGTCGCTGCTTTGCAAATTCGGCCTTCACCATCAACCTTGCCTGCATGCTCATCGTGTTCGTTGGTATTGGCGCATCCGAGTTTATCCTGCCGTTCTATTTTCAGGACGCCCACGGCTTTGGTTCCGACATTTCCGGATTGCTCTTTTTGGCGTTGCCGATGGTGAATGCTTTTATCGGACCGCTTTCGGGAACGGTTTCGGACCGTGTTGGCTGCGAGGGTCCTACGGCGGTTGGCCTGGGCGTGTACGTGTGCGGTCTCTTTGCGGTAAGCACGCTCGACGAGCACTCTTCCATCCCTGTGATCGTGTGCTGCGTCGCATTTATTTCGTGCGGCACGTCGATTTTCCAGAGCCCCAATAACTCGCTGTACATGGGCTCGGCTCCGCGCGAGGCACTTGGCTTTGCAGGTAGCTTGGGCAGCTTGGCGCGCTATGCGGGCATGGCGCTGGGTATTACGGCAGGTTCGCATATCCTCTATGGGCAGATGAGCGTGGCGATGGGCGAGGCCGTGACCAGTTTTGTTGCAGGCCGTCCGGATGTATTCCTATTCGGCTTTCGCTCGGTGTTCTACGTGCTTATGGTTGTGGCCGCCGTGGGCTTTGCGCTCGCCATGGTGCGTTTGGTGAGGATGCGCGCCCGCCATTAGCTTGTGGTGGCAGGCTTGCCACGAATCGGGCCTATCTACTGGTCTTGCAGCTTTATGGTGCGATGTGGCTTGTGGGGCGGGCGGGGGTCGGTCCGTGGTAGACTATCGAACAACGTTTATTAATCGCGCGGTATCGTTGCCGCGAGAAGGGGTTGCGCCATGCAGGAGCTTGAGGATCGTATTCGCCATGACGGCATCGTAAAGGCCGGTAACGTCCTTAAGGTTGATGCCTTCCTCAACCACCAGTGCGACGTTGAACTGTTCGACCACATGGGCGCCGAGTGGGCCCGTCTGTTCGAGGGTGTCGAGATCAACAAGATCCTGACGATCGAGGCTTCGGGCATTGGTATGGCCTGCATCGCAGCTCAGCATTTTGGCGGCGTGCCGGTGGTCTTTGCCAAGAAGGCCCAGTCCATCGACCTTGACGGCGAGCAGTATGCCACGACCATCTATTCCTTTACCAAGCAGAAGGAGTACCCGGTTATCGTGGGCAAGCGCTTCCTGTCTGAGGGCGATAAGGTCCTGATTATCGACGACTTTTTGGCCAACGGCTGCGCGCTTGAGGGCCTTATTAAGATCTGCGAGGCTGCGGGCGCCGAAGTTGCCGGGATTGGCATCGCCGTTGAGAAGGGCTTCCAGGGCGGCGGCGATAAGCTCCGTAAGCGCGGCTTCCGCGTTGAGAGCCTGGCCCGTATCGCCGATATGGACTGCGAGAACGGCGAGATCACCTTCGCCTAAGCGCGCAACACAAGCGATTGGTATGCGATGTGACAAAGGGACTGTCCCTTTGTCACATTTTTTGTATGAGGGGAGGTGCTGATATGGATGGGAACAAGATGGAATGGCGCGAGTATGCGCGCTATGCCGAGATGTCGGTCGAGGAGTTGGCGCGCGATTGCGAGGTGCAGGTGTTTCGCGCGACGGGTCCGGGCGGACAGGGCGTGAACACGACGGACTCGGCGGTACGCATGAAACATATCCCTTCGGGGATTGTCGTGACGGCGCGTGAGAGCCGCAGCCAGTTTCAGAATCGCGCGAGCTGTCTGCGTAAGCTGCGCGCTGAGCTTGAGCGTCGCGGGCGTCCACCGCGCCGACGCGTAAAGACCAAGGTGCCTCTGCGATCTCGCCAGCGCAGGCTCAATGACAAGCACTTCAACGCCATTAAAAAGGCCAACCGTCGCAAGCCGTGCAGCGACGAATAGCCTCCTCATAAGTTGCGGTGAAATAGGGAC
>CABQXG010000130.1 GCA_902468045.1 uncultured Collinsella sp. | reverse complement strand
AAACTTTACTGTAGCAAAGCGTGACGTGGGCTTTTGTACCCCGTCAGCGGAAATGGGGTTTCATGGCACAGGAAGCAACCACCAACGAGCAAAAGAAATTCAAAGTCCCGCGCATTCCGGGCGACATCATGATCTATCCGATGATCGTCGGTCTTTTGCTCAACACCTTCTGCCCGCAGGTTTTTGAGATCGGCGGCTTCTTTACGGCTGCCTGTCGCGGTGGCTCCAATACCATCGTCGCCGCGATCCTGCTGTTTGTGGGCGCCGGCATCAGCTTCAAGTCCACGCCGGGCGCCATCAAGACCGGCATCGTCGTGCTGATTCCCAAGCTGGTCGTCGCAGCGGCTCTCGGCCTAGGCGTGGCATATTTCTTTAACGACAACTTCCTGGGTCTGAGCTCCGTGTCTATCATCGGCGGCATTACGTTTTGCAACATGGCGCTCTATACGGGCATCATGGGCGAGTTCGGCGATGAGTCCGAGCAGGGCGCCGTCGGTATCCTGTTCTTTACGGCCGGCCCCGCCGTCACCATGATCATCCTCGGTGTCTCGGGTCTCGCCAACATCCCCGTCGGCACCATCATCGGATCCATCCTGACGCTCGTTATCGGCATGGTTCTGGGTAACCTGTTCCCGTTTATCAAGAACCTGCTAGTTCCCGGTGCCAACCCTGCGATTGCCGTCATCGGATTTCAGCTCGGTGCGTCCATGAGCCTGTCGAGCTTTATCACTGGTGGCATTTCCGGCATCTTGCTGGGCCTTGTCACGCTGTTTGTCGTCGGTCCCATCACCTTTGCGTTCGAGCGCCTGTGCGGTGGTAACGGCAAGGCTGCCGTGGCTTGCTCCACCATCGCCGGCACGGCTATGACCACGCCGGTTGCTCTCGCCGAGGTCGCGCCGCGCTACGCCGAGCTTGCACCCACCGCGTACGCCCAGATCGCCACTGCCGTTATCATCACGGCAATCATGGCTCCGATTCTGACCGGCTGGGTCGACAAGAAGTTCTGCCAGGGCAAGGAGGACCTGTCGCCTGCCGGTGTCGAGACCATCGAGGAGGTCGTCGCGACCGACATCGACGGCGAGTAACGGCCGTTACCGATAATTGATTCCGGCGTGCAATTCGCGCCGTCCGAGCGCCCGAACAGAAACTGTTTTGCAGTGATGTTCGGGCGCTTTGCTATGATTCCCTTTACCCCTGCGGAGTAAAGGGGTGTTTATTGCCCTGATTCGAATTGGGCGATTCTGACCATTCGGATATTGAAGGGATGGCGTCTAGTGGTTAAGGCACTCAAGATTGAGATATTCCTGCTATGCATGATTGTTCTTATCGGGCTTGCCGCGCGAAGTCGTCGCTCTTTGTTCTCGAGCACCCTGCAGCTATTGTTTAGCATGCTTGGCTACACCTCTGCCGCGTACATATTATTCGATATGATCTGGACGCTTTCGGATGGTGCGGACGGCACGTTGGGTATTGCTGCCAACTGGATTTCCAACGCGGTTTCGTTTTCGCTCTTTGCCATCGCGTGTCTCATTTGGTTTATCTATTCCGAGACGGTGCAGGGTTCTCGCCTTTTGACCTCGCGCTATAGGGTGGTGCTTGTAGCGTTGCCTACGGCTCTGGTGGTCGTGCTGGCGTTTACCAGTTACTGGACGCACGCCCTGTTCTATATCGATTCACAGGGCGTGTATCGTCGCGGTTTTGCCTATATGATCCAGCCCATCGTCAGCTACTGCTACGTTATACATACGTCCCTGCATGCGTTTGTGCAATCTCGCAGGGTTGAGAGTCTGCAGACGAAGGCCATCTATCGAACCCTGGCATTTTTTGCCATTCCGGCCCTGGTGGGCGGTACCTTTCAGGTCGTATACTCGGTGCCCGGCCTTTGTGTCGGCATAATGATTAGCATGTTGCTGCTCTATATCATCTACCAGGAGCAGCTCATCTCGACCGACCCGTTGACTGGAGTCAACAATCGCAACCGTTTTGAGACCTATATGCTGTCGCTCTTCTCAAATGTGGATCAGGCCGAAGACGTGTATCTGCTTATGATGGACGCCGACGGCTTTAAGCAGATTAACGACCGGTATGGACATGTGGAGGGCGACCATGCCCTCCAGGTCATATCTGCTGCGCTCAAAGAGGTCTGCTCGGTGTCAGGTGGCTTTATCGCACGTTATGGCGGTGATGAGTTCGTGGTGCTCCAAAAGGCGACGGCGGAGCAGGACGTCATGCGTCTATGCGCGGCAATCAGCGACGAGCTCGCGCGCGCCGAGGTCCCGTATCTGTTGCGGATGTCCATCGGCTACGCACGGGTTGGTGATGGCGTTGATACCTGGCAAGACTTGCTTCGCGCTGCCGACGCGGAGCTCTACCGCGTCAAGGTCGAGAAAAAGAAAGCCGGCGTCCAGATACGCTAGAAAAAAGGGGCGCACGACCGTGGTAGTTGTGCGCCCCTTTTTGCGTTGGTGGGATTAGCAACGGCTGTCGAAGATGCGCCTCGTCTTTTTCTCGGAACGGGGCAGCTCACCGATGTACTCCATTAAGCTAAAGTATGCGAATGCCCTCCCTAAAAAGGTGATCTCGCTAGGCTTTTTTGGGTTTGTTGACGATGATGATGCCGCCGCAGACCAACAGCAGGGCAACGATGACGGTAACGGGGCTCGTGCCCGCGCCTTCGCCGAGCAGCAGCGCGCTCAGCAGCACACCAAAGACGGGGTTCATAAACCCAAAGACCGAGACGCGGCTGACGGGGTTGACGGCAAGCAGGCGCGACCACAGCGAGTAGGCGACCGCGGAGATAAGCGCCATGTAGATGATGAGCGCGATGGCGGGGGCAATCGCCGTGGGGGAGAGCGCGCCACCCATCAAAAAGCCAATGGCGGTGAGGACAAGGCCGCCGACCAAGAACTGCCACCCGGCAAGCAAGACGCCGTCGTGCTCGCGCGAGAAGATGCCAATCAGGCAGGTCGAAAGGGCACCCGCGACGGTGGAGGCTAGGATAAAGCCCTCGCCATCGAGCCTGAAGCCAAAGGTGCCATCCGCGCCCGAAAGGTTGACGAGCGCGACGCCGGCAAAGCCCAGCGCACAGCCAAGCACCTTGGCCGTATTGAGCTTCTCGGTGCGAAACGCCAGGGCGGCAAAGAGGATTGCGAGGAAGTTGGCGCTGGCCTCGATGATGGAGCTCGACATGGCGCTGGCGCGCGAGAGGCCCAGATAGAAAAAGAAGTACTGCCCGATAGTCTGGAAGAGCGACAAGACAAAGATGGGCTTGATGTCGCGAGCCTGCGGAATGAGGGGGCGGCGTTGGGCCGCACTCATCCCAACGATAACCAGGGCGCCGGCAAGCGTGAAGCGCAAGCCCGCAAAGAGCAGCTGCGAGGCGCTATCGTGCGCTGGGATACCAAAGAGTGCGTAACCGATCTTGATACAGGGAAAGGCCGATCCCCAGAGTGCACAGCAGACGAGGCAGCCCAGGATGAGTCCGGGCAGGGTGGCGAGATACGGCTTGCGGCTTTCCATGATGTCCTTCCTACATGCGCGAAACAAAAAAGAACCCGCCACCGGATGTGCCGGTGGCGGGTGTTGTTACCCGAAGGGATTGTACCCGATGGGAAAGGTTTAAGCGAAGTAGGCCACGCCGCTCTCAAAGATCGGCATGAACTTATCGCCGGGGACATGCTCGGGCACGTTGCGGTACAGGTTGTCGCCGCGACGCTCGGCATGGCCCATCTTGCCCAGGACGCGGCCGTCGGGGCTCGTGATGCCCTCGATGCGAGTGCGGAGCCGTTGGGGTTGACGGAAAGGTCCATGCTGGGCTTGCCGTTCTCGCCCACGTACTGCGTGGCGACCTGGCCGTTGGCGATCAGCTGGGCGAGCACTTCGTCATTGGCGACAAAGCGGCCCTCGCCGTGGCTGATGGCGACGGTGTAGGGGTCGTCCAGGCTGCACTGCGACAGCCACGGGGACAAGTTGGACGAGATGCGGGTGCGCACCAGACGGCTCTGGTGGCGACCGATGGTGTTGAACGTCAACGTGGGCGCATCGGGCGTGGCGTCGACGATGTCGCCGTAGGGCACCAGGCCGAGCTTGATCAGGGCCTGGAAGCCGTTGCAGATGCCCAGCATCAGGCCATCGCGGGCCTTGAGCAGGTCGCGGACTGCCTCGGTGACCTCGGGAGCGCGGAAGAACGCCGTGATGAACTTGGCGGAGCCGTCGGGCTCGTCGCCGCCCGAGAAGCCGCCGGGGATCATGACGATCTGGCTTGCGCGGATGCGGCGGGCAAGCTCGTGGGTGCTCTCGGCGACGGCCTCGGGCGTGAGGTTGTTGATCACGAAGGTGTCGGCCTCGGCGCCGGCGGCGCGGAAGGCACGGGCACTATCGTACTCGCAGTTGTTGCCGGGGAACACGGGGACAACCACGCGCGGGCGGGCGATCTTGGCGCCGCCGTACACGTGGATGTCCTTGGCGCGGAAGTCGATGGTCTCGACCTCGGGGGTCTCGTCGGCGCTGCGGTAGGCAAAGACGCCCTCGATGCCGCTCTCCCAGGCCTCCTGGAGCTCGGAGAGCTCGATGACTTCGGAGCCGGTGTCGATGACATAGCCCTCGACGGTGGTGCCCAGGGGCTCGACGACAACGCCGTCGGCGACTTCGGGCA
>CABQXG010000129.1 GCA_902468045.1 uncultured Collinsella sp. | reverse complement strand
AACCGCCTTGAGCATCACGCCCCTCGATAGCATCCGCCGCGCCATCGCCCGCCGCAATGGCGTCGCCGACCCCGCCGTAGCGAGCAGCGGCACCGCAAAGGCCCAGGGCGGACGCATCGAGAACGGCCTGTTTCCCGCCTCCCACACCGCCGAGGAACTCGCACGTATCCAGGAGCTGAGTCAGCGCAACGCCGGCGGGCCCGATAGCGGCCAAGCCACGCGTCGCCGGCGCGAGCGCGATCGCGAGCCCGGTCCCGTCCGCCGCATGATCAACGCCTGGTGGAACCGTCTGCTCGGCGCCGTCTACGGCGGCGGCTTCTCCATGCAGGAAGCGGAATACGAGGAGCACGCCACCCGCCGCGACTATCTTTGGAACACCCTCGGCACCGCCGTGTGGGGCTTGGCGTTTCCGCTGCTCACCATCGTGTCTACGCAGCTCGTGGGCGCCGAAGAAGCAGGCAAATTCTCCATCGCCTTCGTCACCGGCACGCTCATCATGATCGCATGCAACTACGGCGTGCGCAATTTCCAGGTCTCGGACATCGACGAAAAGACGTCCTTCGCCTCCTACCAGCTCAACCGCTGGCTTTGTGGAGCGCTCGCCCTAGGCTGCGGCCTCATGTACAGCAGCGCCCGCGGCTATGACGCGCAGATGGCGACGATCGGCCTGGGCGTCTACCTCTACAAGGTGATCGACGGCGTCGCCGACGTGTACGAAGGCCGCCTGCAGCAGGCCGACAAACTCTACTTGGCTGGAATGAGCCAAACGCTACGCTCCGTCGGCGTCATCGCGGTCTTCAGCGTGGCGCTGTTCCTCACGCGCAGCATGCCCATCGCGGCCATGGCCATGGGCATCGCCGCGATCGCCTCGCTCGTGCTGGTCACCGCGCCGCTCGCCCTGCTCGAGACCGAAAAATCGCGCCGCGTGAGCCTTCGCGAGGTCGGCCACCTGTTTGTCCAGTGCGCTCCACTCTTTGGTGCACTGTTCTTGTTCAACCTCATCGAGAGCATGCCCAAGTTTGTGATGGAAGGCACGCTGGCATACAAATATCAGCTGTACTTTAATGCCCTGTTCTTTCCGGCGCAGGCTATTTTGCTGAGCATTGGATTTATCTATAAACCACAGCTCCTGCGCTTGTCGAGCATTTGGGGTAATCCTCGCAAGCGTCATCGCTTTGACCTGATTATTGTTGCCGTTATGGCGCTGATCGTGGTCATCACCGGCGTGTGCGCCGCATTTATGGCAGGCCCCGGCATCCCCCTCATGAGCTTTATGTACGGCCTCAGCTTTGAGCGCTACCGTACGCTGGCGTTGCTGATGGTCGTCGCCGGCGGCGTCACCGCGGCCATCGACTTTATCTACGCCATCATCACGGTGCTGCGCCACGCTGGAGACGTCACCAAGATCTACCTGATCTGCTTCGCCGTAAGCGTGGTGCTGCCGGTGATCTTGATTAAGCTGCTGGGTCTGATGGGCGCCGTGGTGAGCTACCTAGCCATCATGGCCCTACTCCTGGTGCTACTGATTATCGAGTACGCCCGCATCCGCCAACGCATCGAACGCGACCGCAACCCATACGGCGCCTAATTAGCTGCCCGGTCACCGGAATTTGCGATGGAATCACCCCGTCTGGGGTCTCGTTGCGGACAATATTCATCACGCAAAACTAAGTGAGTAGACTTTTACCGAATCCCCGACCACACCAACAGAGCACAAGTCTGTGACCTGCGGTTTTATTGAGGCAAATATGTTGGGTGCTCGGCATTTCCAAAAAAGTCTACTCACTTAGCCAGCGGGCAGCCAAAAAAGAACCGCCGCGACGTCGTTTGACTCCGTTGCGACGGTTTTTCGAGCATTTTCGCGCTGTCGAGGACGCAGACGCTCCTCATTTCTAGCGCTTACCGAGCAAGAAGGCGCTACTCTCCGAAAGTAGTCAAAAAAGCCCCGTCCCAAATTAGCTACGGTAGATCGGCGGAACAAGGTTATTCGCCCGGGTTGATGTTCGCGTAGAACTCGGCCCCGTCGTCCAGGCGCAGGATGCCCACGCGGCCGAACTCGGAGCCGGTGGCGGCGGCGCAGTCGATGTCGATGCGATCGGGCACACCGGCAGTGTCCTCGCCGCCCAAGCGCACGATCTGCCCGCGTCCCGATTCCTCATCGAGCCCCGCCAGACCACCAACCTCGCAATAGCGCCCAAGCGATACCGTGGGCGTGTGACCGCTCACCACGACCGGGCCCTTGCCCTCGGCAGAAAGCAGCCCGGTCGGCACATCCCAATAGCCGTGACGAATCCATAGCAGGTCATCGGACGACTGCACCGCGAGCATCTGCTGCAGCAGCTCGCGATCGGCACCCACCGCTCCAACGCCATCGGCACAATCGACGCCATGCTCAAGCAAAAACGCGCGCGCCGCCTTCATCTCGATTCCAGCATGTACCAGCAGATACGGGCGCTCCTCGGTCTCGACCACCGCGTAGAGCGGCAGCGCGGCCATCCATCGCACGAGCTCCTCGTATGCCTCAAATTCCATGTCGTTGAGCTGCTCGCGCGTCGTCCAGCCACCGTTGATATCCCAGGTCTCGGCATCGAGCGGATCCTGACCAATGATGGCATCGAGCATGATCTGCTCGTGATTACCCTTGAGCACGCGGGCGTTGGGCAGCGAGCGTACGAGCTTAATAACGCCGACCGGATCGGGACCACGATCGATCATGTCGCCCAGCACGTACAGCGTGTCGTCGGACGTCAACGAGATCTTAGACAGGGCCTCGTCAAGCGCACGCACGTGCCCGTGAGCATCAGATGTCACATAGATCGCCATGGTACGCCTCTCCTTGCATTGCGGCCGAAGCCCGACGCCGCAACTAAAACTTCAAGTTGAACTTAAATGTTACTCATTGTACTCCGTTGCAATAAAGCTGGAAAGGGTTTCCGAGCAGAGGCAAAGACGGCAGCCGTCTATGACGATATCGCGCACGCCCGCAATCCAACCCCATAAACCCACCATCTTTGGGTACAAATAACCGCAGACAACTGACCGTGCCACGCCAACCACCCAGGAGCGGACACCATCCATGAACCAGATCCTTCTCTTTATCGGCCTCGTCATCATTTTGTGCCTGACCATCAAACCCGTCGGCAAAAAACTCCCCTTCCCCACCCTGCTCATCTTTATCGCGCTGGGCATGCTGTTGGGCGTCAACGGCCCGGCGCACATCGACTTTAGCGACTATGCACTCACCGAAACCGTCTGCAGCACGGCGCTGCTGTTCATCATGTTCTACGGCGGCTTTAACACCAATATCGACCGCGCCAAGCCCGTCGCCGTGCCCGCGGTGCTGCTGAGCACGCTCGGCGTCGTCATCACCGCAGGCATCACCGGCGTGTTCGCCCACTTTGTGCTGGGCTTCGACTGGATCGGCGGCCTGCTGTTGGGATCGGTCGTGGCGTCCACCGACGCGGCCAGCGTCTTTAGCGTTCTGCGCGAGCACAGCCTGTCGCTGAGGGGCGGCACCGACTCGCTGCTCGAGGTCGAATCGGGCTCCAACGATCCCGTCGCCTATATGCTCACCGCCGTGCTTGCCACACTCGCGGCCGGCGGCGACATCAACATTCCCGCACTGCTGGCCAAGCAGATTATCTTGGGCGTGGGCCTGGGCCTCGCCATCGGCTGGGCGGCGGGCCGCCTGATTGAACGCGCGCACGCAACGGCCGAGGGCGCGCAGACCATCTTTTTGTTCGCCGTGGCCATCGTCGCCTACGCGCTGCCGAGCTACCTGGGCGGCAACGGCTTTTTAGCCGTGTACCTTGCCGGCATCGTGCTAGGCGCGAGCGACATCGCCGGCAAGGTCGAGCTGGCGCACTTCTTTGACACCCTCACCGAGATGGCCGAGATGACCATCTTCTTTTTGCTCGGCCTGCTCGTGACGCCCGCCCGCCTGCCGCAAATGCTGCTGCCGGGCCTGGCACTCATGGCGTTTATGCTCTTTGTGAGCCGCCCCATCGCCGTCGGTCTGCTGTTGGCGCCCTTTAAGACCAACCCTCGCCAGGTAGCGCTCGTAAGCTGGGCGGGCCTACGCGGCGCGGCTTCGGTCGTGTTTAGCCTCTTTGCCGTGGTGGCCGGCGTTCCCGGCGGTCACGACCTGTTTGACCTGGTATTTGTGATTGCCGTGTCGAGCATTGTGGTGCAGGGCTCGCTGCTGCCAGCAGTGGCGAAGAAACTCGATATGATCGATGCAGAAGGCGACGTACGCCGCACGTTTAACGATTACCGCGACGAGGACGGCATGTCGTTCGTCAAGCTCAAGGTGGGCGCGGGCCATCCGTTTGCCGGACGCTCGCTCGCGGATATTGGCAGTGCAACGGACATGCTCGTGGTCCTGGTGCTTCGTGACGGTGCGCACCCGGTGCTACCCAACGGGGATACCGTGATCGAGGAAGGCGACCTTCTGGTGATGGCCGCACCAACGTTTGAAGAGCGTGCCGAGGTTACGCTACGCGAGGTCACCGTAACGCCCCATGGACGTCTGGCCGGTCAGCGCCTGCGCGACGTGCCGCAGGGCAAGCACCCGTTTATCGTGGTAATGCTCAAGCGCAACGGCCAAACGATCATCCCCGACGGCAACACCCCCATATACGCCGGCGACGAAGCCGTAATCGCCACCCTGGCATCGTAGCCATCCCCACCCATAAGTTGCGGTGAAATAGGGAC
>CABQXG010000128.1 GCA_902468045.1 uncultured Collinsella sp. | reverse complement strand
AACCTAAGCCGGTGTCCCCGCTCTCCCGGGGCCGAACGCCCTAGTTGTTGAGCATGCGGTCGAAGCTTCCCGAGTCGCCATCCCGATAGTCTGCGGTCATCAGGATCTCCTGCGGAATGAGACCGCCTTCAAGTAGCACGTTGCGGAACTGCACGCGCGTAACCATGGGCAGATCCTTGATCGTCGCCGCCAGGTTCTGCGGCACGCCCTGGTTGGCAGCCGCGGGCTCGCACTCGCCGCCGGCCTTCACGCGACGCTTATGCTCGGCGAGCATGGCACGGTACATGCCGGCATGCAAGCGAATCTCAACCACATTGGCATTACGGGCCTGCTCGACAATGCGCGCACCCTCTCGGTCGATGTCGCCCACGTAGTAGACATAGTTAAAGCGATAGCCGATCTCGGCCAGATAATCATCCAGTGCGTGCGAAACGCTCGCCTTGCATCCGCCGCCAAAAATCACGCCGCCCACCTTGATGCCAAAGAGCTTGGCGTGCTTGCGGCCACGCAGCAGCTTGACGATCTCGTCGTAGGTGTCCAGGTTCTCGACCATAATGAACGGCTTGTCGGCTCCCAGCGTAAAAAAGCCCGTAAAGTGCACGGGGCGATTGGGGGCGACCTTGATCGCCTGCATGCTGATGCCCTTTTCGGTCATACGCCTGATCAAGCGCTCACCGTGCTTGCCGTCAAAAGCCTTCTCGTCGTTAAAGATCTGGTAGGCACGCTGGCGGCGCGAGGCAACCGGCGTATCGGCACCTCGGTTCTGCTCGATCCAAGCCTGGATGATTGCGATTTCCTCGGCAATCTTGCGGTTGGACATCTCGTTGTGCTGAGTGCGCTGCGGAGCCTTTTTGCCGTCCTTGCCCTCGACCTTTACGATCTGTGTCTGCTGCTCCTTGATCTTAGAGAGCGCCGTGGGCGTAGGGACAACTTTGAGCAGCTGCCTGCCTAAAACGCGGGCAAGGGCAAACGCCGAGGCCTCGCCGTGAACGGCCGACTTGGGCTGCTGGGCAGCAGTATCTGCTGCGGCAGACTCCGGCTTCCTCTGAGACTTGCGCTTAGAATCGCCTTGGGAATTGCGCTCGCGCTTCGGCATAGACGCCTGCTTCTGCGGACGAACGGACTTGCTCTCCTTCGCCGGCTGGCGCTTAGGCTGCCCCGAAGAAACCTCGGCCTTCGCATCCTCGTTCTGCGGCGTGGTCTTCTCGGTTGCAGTCTCGGCATGGGAACTGCGGCCCCCACGATGGCGACGGCGGCGAGGCTTGCTCGACGCGCCCTGCTCCGTCTGCTCATCAGTAGGCTGCTGGCCCTTGGCCTCGGCATCAACCTCAAGCTGCGGCTCAACAGGCTTTTGCTCGCGAGCCACCGGCTCAACGGCCTTCTCGTCCTTCTCGCCCTGAGTGGTCGAAGCCGGCTCGCTCTTCTCCTGACGCCTTACGGGATACGCGCGCCCCGCAAAACCACGTCCGGGACGGCATGAACCCGGAGCCTTCTTGGCAGACTCCTCAACATCGTCTGCAACCTCAGAAGACTCTTCAACCTCACGCGCGGCATCCTGCTGTGCAGCCTTAAAGTGAGCACCGCGACGGCGCTTGGGCTCTTGGGCCTCCACGGGCTTTTGCTCCTTCGTGGGCTTCTGCGACTCGGCAGCAACCTCGGTCTCAACAGCCTCGGCATCCGTCTCGCCCTTTTGAGCAACGGCGCGACGGAAGCGCTCCTGTTGGGCGCGGCGCTGCGCATCGCGCTTGCCACCCCCACCAAAACCGCCGCGTCCTGCCTTGGCCGTAAAGGCACGCACGACGTTCTCATCGAGCAACTCATCGGTATCAACATGCTCACGCGGAGCAGTTTCTTCCACAGCAGGCACGTCAGCGGAATCCTCGACGACAAAATCCTCGACGGACTCGGCAGGCTGCTCCTGGGCATCGCGGATCTCGGCATTGATGGTATAGAACGCCGGGCGCCCGTTAATGCCGCTACCCTCGATCTTGGTCACGATCTTTGCCGCGATAAGCTCATCGCGCATCGCCTTGGTGTCGCACTCCTTATCGACGGAGCGGAAAATCTGCGCCAGCGCGCTCGACTTAATCTTGAGCGCCTTGCGGCAGAGCAGGTCGTAGGCAACCAGCTTGGCGCGCTCAGCAGAAAGCGACGTCTGGCTGCTCAGGCGCTCAGCCAAAGCATCGACATTGTTTTGATTATCGGAATATACCGTCTTGGCCACGGGGCCCCTTTCATATGTACACATATACGTCTATATGGTACAACGCACGCCCTTATCCACGCAAAACATCTGCGAGAACACTCGAGCGTCACCCGCTTTCGCATGAAAAAAAGACCGAGTCCGCGTCGTTGCGGACCCGGTCTTTCCGAGTCATATGGATGGAACGGTTAGTCCATCAAGCTGACTAGGCCTTGGCGGCCTCGGCGTCAGCGGGAGCCTCGGCGGCAGCGGCGCGGCCGTACTCGGCCTTGCCCATCTCGGACCACTCGGGCTCCTCGTCAGGCATGGAGCCAGCCTCCTTGCCGAAGAACTCCTTGAGGCAGTTGACGGCGACAATGAGGCCCAGGACCATCAGCAGGACGGCGAAGACGAGCTGCAGGCCCTTGGTGGCGGCGACGGAGACGGCGGCCGTGGTGGCGGTAGCCGGGATGGTGCCGAAGAAGCCGTAAGCCTGGACAGCGGCCATGCAGCCCATGGCGCTCTGGACCAGCGAGGTGAAGGTGCAGCAGAGCAGGAAGACGACGGGCACGTAGAGCATCCAACCCTTGCGGCCGGTGCACTTGCAGAACACGGCGAGGGTGATCATGGTCATGCCGCCGAGCAGCTGGTTGGAAGCACCAAAGAGCGGCCAGATGTTGGCATAGCCACCAAAAGCGAGGGCGAGACCGGGAAGCAGGGTAACGACCGTGGCGAACCAGGGGTTGCCGAGTACCTTCATGTAGCCGGCCTTGGACTCGATGGCCAGGGCGTCGTTGGTCTGGGCAAAGAACTCGGAGAACGAGGTGCGGGCGATGCGGGCGACGGCATCGAGCGAGGTCAGGGCCAGAGCGGAGACGTTCATGGTCATGAAGACGGTAGCGAGCGTGCCGTCAACACCGAAGGCCTGCATACCGCGGGAGATACCAGCGGCGAAGATCTGGAACGGGGTGGAAGCGACACCGGCGTTGAGGGCGCCAGTACCGGCGGTGTTCATATCGGAGAACATGATGCCAGCGACGATGATGGCAAGGATGCCGACGAAGGACTCGACGATCATGGCGCCGTAACCGACCTTGACGGCGTCCTGCTCCTTCTCGACCTGCTTAGAAGAGGTGCCGGAAGAAACGAGGCTGTGGAAACCGGAGAGAGCACCGCAAGCGACGGAGACGAACAGGACCGGGAACATCATGCCGGAGGCAGTGGAGAAGCCGGTGAAGACCGGAGCGGTGATAGTGGCCTGACCGTTGACGCCCAGGACGACGATGCCGAGGACAGCGCAGACGATCATGACGATCATCATGATGGAAGTGAGGTAGTCACGCGGGGTCTTGAGCATCTGGATGGGCATGGCGCCAGCAAAGACCAGGTAGACCATGACGACGGCGAACCACTGGAACTTATCCAGGTAGAGCGGGAACTGCATACCGACGGCGAACATGAGAACCATGAGGACCACGCCGGTGACGAACTCGGCAGCGCCGGTGAGGTTGAACTTCTTCTGGGCCCAACCAAAGGCGATAGCGACGAAGGTGAACAGGATGGAGATGGTACCAGCGCAGCCGGCGGCATAGGACTTGGTGAAGTCGATGGCACCGGTAGCAGCACCAGAAGCGTCAACGGCCGGGGTGAACATGAACGTCTTGCAGACCATGTCGGTGAAAGCGGCGATGACGATGATGCAGAACAGCCAGCAGAACAGCAGGAACAGGCGACGGCCGGTCTTGCCGATGTACTTCTCGATGAGCTGAGCCAGGGACTTGCCGTTGTTCTTCATCGAGGCGTACAGAGCGCCAAAGTCATGGACGGCGCCAAAGAAGATGCCGCCGACGAGGACCCAGAGCACGACGGGAAGCCAGCCGAAGGCCATGGCGACGATCGTACCCGTAACAGGGCCAGCACCGCAGATCGAGCTGAACTGGTGCGAGAACGCGGTGAAGGCGGAGACGGGCGAGAAGCTCTTGCCGTCCTTCATGCGCTTGGCCGGCGTGAGGGCCTCTTTGTCAACGCCCCACTTGTTGGCCAGCCAACGGCCGTAGCCCAGATAGCCGCAGGCGAGCACCGCCGCGGCCACAACCATGAGCAAAACTCCGTTCATTACATTTCCTCCTCTAAAAAGAACTTCCTAGACATAAAAAATGAGGGCCGTCGGTTGCGCTCGACGGCCCTCATCTTTATCAGCCGCCCGTTATCGTACGGGCTAGCTGTATGTGCTAACCCGCATCAGATAATTACTACGCTGATAATGTTTAGCTGATGCGTGAACATGTCTAAGAAATCCTCTTCAATCATGATGCGAACGATCCGTGCGTGTTCACATCCCCCAGTGGTTGAAAAGGAGTATGAAACTTTAGTTACCTAAAGTCAACGCAAATATGTAATGAATTTTCAACTTTTTTTGAATTTCTCGGTATAAAACGCCACTGACCTCGGACTTTACCCGACAAAAGTTTTTGCATGAGAGATGCCCCTGAGGGCCGCGGGAGCCGGGCGGCGCATATGAACTTTCCTGCTCTACAGTCCTGCTCACGACGGAAAGCACATTAAGTGCTTTCCTTTGCGTGCGGAACTCGCGATAAAGTTCAT
>CABQXG010000127.1 GCA_902468045.1 uncultured Collinsella sp. | reverse complement strand
TGGCCCGTTCGTCTAGCGGTTTAGGACGCCGCCCTCTCAAGGCGGAGATCACCAGTTCGAATCTGGTACGGGCTACCAAAATTGAACGCCCGGGCCTCGTAAGAGACCCGGGTTTTGTGTATTGACCGTATATACGGCGCCTGCCGTGTTTCGCTCAGATCGAGGAGTAGCCATGGATCTGCCCATCAGCTTGCAAGACATCACGTATGCCGAGAACTATCTGGCGCAGGGCGACCTGGCTACGGCGACACCGCTGCTGGAGCGTCTGGTGGAGCTCGCCGAGGAGTATATCGACGCTGAGTGCAAGACGGAGGAGAAGCGCCAATACTTTAGCTTCGATAGCAAGTTTGAGCGCTTGGCCTATCGCCGCGTGGAGAAGGATCCGCGCGAGCTCGTGCAGGTCGAGGTGCCGTTTGACCGCCTGTACTCTGACATGGCGTTTGCCTACATTCGCCAGCAGGATTATGTGAGCGCTCGTAATGCCCTGATGCAGGCTGTGCGTTGGGACCCCATGAACTGCAACTATCGCTTGGATTTGGCCGAGCTGTTCCGCGCACTCGAGGACAAGCAGGAATGGGCATCGCTCTCGTTCTCGGTGCTGGAGCGTGCAAGCGATGGCAAGTGCGCCGCCCGCGCTTACGCCAATCTAGGTCAGTACTTCTTGAAGCCCGAGACCGAGAACGTTTCGGCTGCCGTGGGCTGCGCGCGTCTGGCGCTGCGCCTGGCGCCCAACGATGCGCATACGACGCGCCTGCTCAACAAGATCCATACCACCTATCCGGATGCCGCCGATGAGAGCGACGACCACGTGATGGGTGAACTGGCCCTGCAAGGCGTGCCGACCTCGCCTTCGGCCGAGATTGCCATCTGCCTGATTATGTGCGCGACCGATGCTGCAAGCGACGGCGACAAGCAGGAGGCGACGCGCCTGACGGTACGTGCTCGCGACTTGGTGGGCGAGGAGGCCTGCGCGGCGATTATCAAACTGGTGCGCGAGAGCGATGCCGAGCTCAATGCCGAGCGCAAGGCAAAGCGCGAGACTGCGGGCTCAAACGCCGATGGGGCCAAGGAGGCCGGCGATGCCCAGTAAGCGCGAGCGCAAACTCATTTCCAAGAATCGCTCGGCACATCACGAGTACTTTATCGATGAGACGTTTGAGTGCGGTATTGAGCTGAGCGGCACCGAGGTCAAGTCGATTCGCGAGCGCGCCTGTCAGATCACTGACACTTTTGCGCTGATTCGTGGCGGCGAGTGCTGGCTCGTCGGACTGCATATCCACCCTTATAGCCATGGTGGCGTGTGGAATCGCGATCCCGACCGTCGGCGTCGTCTGCTGCTGCACCGCAAGGAGATCGACTTTCTTGACGGCAAACTTCGCAACCGTGGTTATGCGCTGGTTCCGTTGGAGCTCTACTTTAATACCGACGGCCGCGTAAAGCTGCTGCTGGGTCTGGGTCGCGGCAAGAAGCTCTACGACAAGCGCGAGGACATGGCCAAGCGTGATGTCCAACGCGAGATCGACCGCGCCCTTAAGGAACGCAACCGCTAGGCACTCTGTATAAGTTGCGGTGGAATACGGACTGTTTTGCCTGTTTGAGGGGCTATTCAGCCCCTATTTCACCGCAACTGCGGGCGTCTTATCTTTCTTACTGTTCTGACACATATGTCTTAAAGGCGGCGTCCGTTATGGGTGCCGCCTTTTTTGTGGGTACATACATTCATGAGGTTCCAACCCGAGCTAGGGGAGTGATCGTTATGGACAAAACTGCGTTCTTTACCATGCCGAGTGGCCTGTACGTGGTGAGCGCCGCGGCAGACGGGCTGCGCGCCGGCTGCGTCATCAACACTGCGGTGCAGGTGACGTCCATGCCGCCGCGCATCTCGGTTGCCGTGAATAAGGAAAATGTCACGTCTGGTGTTATCTCGTCTGCCAAGTCCTTTGCGCTGACCGTGATCGATCAGACGGCCGATATGCTCTACATTGGCAACTTTGGATTCCGCACCAGCAGCGATTATGACAAGTTTGCCAAGTACGAGACCCGCGAGACGGCTCTGGGCATGCCCTATGTGCCCGAGCACGCGGCGGCGCTGTTTAGTTGCCGTCTGATCGACACCGTGGACGTGGGCACGCATCTGCTGTTTATCGGCGAGGTTGAGGATGCCGAGCGTCTGAGCGGCGAGACCCCGCTGACCTATGACTATTACCACAAGGTGCTGAAGGGCAAGACGCCGCCCAAGGCGTCTTCGTACCAAGGGTAGAAATGGTGGAAAACTACTTGCATTATATTATTGAGAATATATACTAATAAGCAAGTACACCAGCAGTCACGTTCGAGAGGAGAACATCATGGCTGAGGAAAAGAAGACATACAAGTTCGTGTGCACCGTTTGCGGTTATGAGGTTGAGGTCGATACGCCCGAGCTGCCCGAGGATTACGTGTGCCCGGTCTGCGGCGTCGGCCCCGATGAGTTTGAGCTTGTCGAGGAGTAGCTCGTAGACACACGACTTGCAACAACATATAGCTCTGTCCAAGGGTCCCGGTCGAATTCTCGGCCGGGACCCTTTTGATTTATCTGACGGTTTAAAACGGCCTTACGTGTTGCAGATTGAGACGTTATATCTGGACAGCCACGTCATCCCAATTACATCCCCGTTAGCAGCACGATGTCGAGAATCGTCACGATGACGCCGATCCCTACGAGCAACGCGTTGAGCGGGCGCGAGTTGGCGTATTTGCCCATGACGCGGGACGAACTGGTGAGTCGTATGAGCACAAAGACCGTAATTGGCAGCTGAAGCGACAGCAGCGCCTGACTCCAAATGAGACCCTCAAAAGGATTCGGGACGACCAGGCACGCCGCTACTGCGCCGACGAAACAGGCCACCACCCCGATCGAGGAATGTCGGTCGTGGATGTCGTATTCCTCGTCGAACATGCCCGCGGTGATGGTGCCCGCCGCCATGCCCGCCGTTACACTACTCGATATGCCCGCAAACAGCAGCGCCACCGCAAAGATGGTCGAGCTTGCCGGGCCCAAGATGGGGGAGAGCGTGGCCGCTGCGACGGCGAGGTCGTCTACGACAATGCCGTGCGCAAAGAAGGTCGTTGCGGCCAGGATGACCATGGCCGAGTTGATTGCCCAGCCCACACCCATCGAAAAGAGCGTGTCGAAGAGCTCGTAGCGCAGGCGTTCTTCGATAACCTGCTCGCCTTGGCCTTCAAAGTGCATGGATTGGATGACTTCGGAGTGCAGGAAGAGGTTGTGGGGCATAACGACCGCGCCTAGGACACTTACGATAATCGAGGCCGAGCCGGTGGGCATACTGGGTGTGATCCAGCTTGTGGCGGCTTGCGGCCAGTCGACCTTGACCAGCAGAAGCTCGGCTAAAAACGAAAGTCCCACCACGCCCACGAAGGCGATGATCCAGCGTTCGGCGCGTTTGTAGGAGCTTGTCATGAGCATGGCAATCGATGCCGCCGCCACGATGATGCAGCCGGCGCGTACGGGCAGGCCAAAGAGCATTTGAAGCGCGATCGCACCGCCCAGCACTTCGGCCATGGCGGTGGCGACCGTGGCTAGATACGCGCTGCCGAGTATCGCACGTCCGACGAGGCGGGGCAGGTGGCGCGTCGTGGCCTCGGCAAGACACATGCCCGTGGCGATGCCCAAGTGCGCCGCGTTGTGCTGCAGCACGATGAGCATGATCGTGGACAGCGTGACGATCCACAGCAGTGCGTAGCCAAACTGCGAGCCGGCGGCCATATTGGAGGCCCAATTGCCCGGGTCGATAAAGCCGACGGTCACGAGCAGTCCGGGGCCGATATGCCGTGCGATGTCGAGTCCTCCGTGGCCACCGGTGTGCGGGGAGCCAAAGTGATGTTTGAGATGGTTGAGCATGGTGCGCTCCTGCGTGCCGTTTGCTTGACGCCGCAAAGGATACCCGTTTTAGGCTGAAAAGTTAACCAAAACTAACAAAATAGCTGTATTTGAATGGAATGGTGAAGGGGGCTGCGAAATGTCTTGATCTGTAACAACTAGGGATGGAAATTGAGCCTAGGTGTTACAGATCGAGACAGGAAGAAATGGCCCTATGGAATGTCTCGATCTGTAACAGCTGACCGTCAAAACCGGCCCTTCGTGTTACAGACTGAGACATTCGGAGCCGTCTCTCAAAAACATCTCGATCTGTAACAGTAAGTCGTCGAAATTGGGTCTTCCTGTTACAGATTGAGATGTTTGAAGCGGTGAGCTTACGGGCCGAACCTGGGGCCCTTGTTGTCGTCCTTGATGTCGGTGGTGTCCACTCGTAGGGCGCGCGTTACGCGATTGTTTCGAAACGGGTGGGAAACACAACGGGCCGGCGATGCTCCTAGTATGCCTATTCAACTGACTGTCTAAATATCTAGGGGAGGATCGCGATGCAGGCAGATTCCGCTCAGCAGCAGGGCCTTTATCGCCCCGAATTCGATCACGATGCATGTGGCATCGGCGCGCTTGCCGATATCAACGGTGAGCGCCATCACCAGATTCTGGACGATGCGCTGTCCATTCTGGTCAACTTGGAGCACCGCGGCGGCACGGGACTCGAGAAGAACACCGGCGACGGTGCTGGCATCCTGTTCCAGGTTCCGCACCACTTTTTCCGTAAAGAGGCCCAAAAGTGCGGCCAGATCCTGCCGGCAGAGGGCGACTATGGCGTGGCCATGCTTTTCTTTCCGCAGGACGACAAGGGCGTAGAGGATGCCCGTCGCGTGTTTGAGGAGGGCTGCGCCGAGGCCGGCGTGCCGCTGCTCTTTT
>CABQXG010000126.1 GCA_902468045.1 uncultured Collinsella sp. | reverse complement strand
GTTTGCCGACCGCTTTAGCTGGGCGCTCGAGCTTCGCATCCGCTGCGGCTCGGTGTCCTACGTGGTCAAGGACATCGACGGCATGGCCGCCGCCTACGTGCGCGGCGGCACGTTCTCGTACGGCAAAAAGCTCACATTCCTCCATACACCTGAGGCCTTCGACGAGGTTTCGGTGCGTCTACTCGACCTTGTTGTGGCAACGGTTGTGTATCTGAGCGACATCACAAGTTCGCGTTCGGCGTCGTACGATTTTGCACGCAGCGGCTTTGTCGCCGAGCGCCAGCTGCCGCTGTCCGAGCATGACATCGTATACATGCTGGACCTGCTGCGTGGCCGGACCATTTCCTTTGAGCCCGCCTGGTCGCGGGGAACGACGACGCATCGTTCCTACGAGGTGGCGGTTGAGTTGTTGCCGGTGGGGGAGGACGAGGCCTCGGCAAAACAACCGCCACTCCTTGCCGCCAAGATCGCGCCGGCGGCCGGTGGCAGCTACGACCTGCGCCTGCCGGCCGATACGTACTGCTTTGTCGCAGGCGACGCGGCCTATCTGGTCGACACGCACCGCGCGCGCCGCGCCGATGCAGCGTTTGCTCAGCATGCCGCACCGTTTCTGTCGCGTCTGCTGCCTTGTCGCACGCCGGTCCATATCGCCGCCGAACAGGTGGGCGAATTCTGCCGCATGGCACTGCCCGTGCTGCGCGAATACACTGACCTCACCGCTCCCGCCGTGCTCGACACCGTGGCGCCCGAGCCGAGCTTTGCCATGGCAATCGGTGTCGACGACGGGCTCGTGACCTGCAAGATTACGGTTGCCTACGGTGATTGGTCGGCAGATCTCTTTAGCCTGGGTGCTCCGGGAAGCCCCTTCGAAGAACAGCGCCCGGGCGTGCCGCCGCGCGACGAGATAGCAGAGTTTCGCGTTATGGACACGGCGGCCCTGTATTTCGACTTTTACGAGGGCGGCCTGGCGTTTGAGGAGCGCGACGACGAGAGCCTGTTCTGCTTGCTGACCGAGGGCCTGTCCGCCCTGTCCGAGCTGGGTGAGGTCATGCTCAGCGACCGTCTGCGCCAGATCTCGGTCCGCCCTGCGCCCAAGCTTTCGGTGCGTGCGACCGTCAAGAGCAATCTGCTCGATGTCGAGCTGGGTGCGAGCGGGCTTTCGGCCGCGGACCTTGCCGTCTATCTCGATTCGTACAAGCGTCACCAGACGTTTGCGCGTCTCACGTCCGGCGACATCATTCGCCTGGACGAGGGCGCCCGAGCCGCGTTTGGCCTCGCCGAGGACCTGGGTGTCGATGCCGTCGACCTGCTCGACGGCGTGTCGCTTCCCGCGTCGAGTACCCTATTCGTCGATAGCATGCTCGCGCGCACGCCCGCGCTCGAGGCCGATCGTGACGCCGCGTTCCGCCGCACCGTCGAGCGCTTGGATACGCTCGGCAAGATGGACTTTACGGTGCCGGTCTCGCTCAAGGCCACACTGCGCGGCTATCAGGCCGACGGATACCAGTGGCTCGGCTCGCTCGAACACCTGGGCCTTGGCGGCATCTTGGCCGACGACATGGGCCTGGGCAAAACGCTGCAGATGATCGCACATATCCTGGCGCGCGTGGAAGCGGGGGACGCCAAGCCCACGCTTGTGGTGTGCCCTGCGTCGCTTGTGTACAACTGGACCGCCGAGCTGGAGCGCTTTGCCCCGTCGCTCGATGTGTGCGCCATCGTGGGCGCCAAGGCGCAGCGTCGCGTGCAGATTGCCGGCGTTGCCGAGCATAACGTGGTCGTGACGTCGTATGACCTTATGCGGCGCGATATCGACGAGTACGTCGAGCAGGATTTTGCCCGCGTGGTGCTCGACGAGGCCCAGTACATTAAAAACCCGCTCACGCAGGTAGCGCGTGCCGCCAAGCGCCTGCCTGCCGGCGTGCGCTTTGCCTTGACGGGCACGCCCATCGAAAACCGCTTGTCCGAGCTCTGGAGCATCTTCGACTTTTTGATGCCGGGCCTGCTTGGCACGCGCGAGTCGTTTGCCAAGCGCTTCGAAAGCCCGGTCGAGCACGCCGAGGGTGACAGCGCCGCCCGACTGCAGGCGCTCGTGTCGCCGTTTGTGCTGCGCCGTGTCAAGGAAGACGTGGTGGCCGATCTGCCCGAGAAGATCGAGGACACAGTCGTGGCGCAGCTCACCGGCGAGCAGCGCAAGCTCTACCTGGCCAACCAGGACCGCATCGCCCAGCAGGTGCAGCACCGCGAGGCCGGGGAGTTTAAGAAGGACAAGCTCAAGGTACTTGCCGAGCTCACCAAGCTGCGCCAGATTTGCTGCGACCCGCGTCTGCACTACGAGGATTACAAGGCGGGGAGCGCCAAGCTCGATACGTGCATGGAGCTCGTGCACGGCGCACTCGACGGCGGACATCGCATCCTGTTGTTCAGCCAGTTTACGGGTATGCTCGATATTATCGGTAAGCGCCTGGCCAAGGAGGATATCGCCTTCCTTAAGCTCACGGGCGCATCGTCTAAAGAGAGCCGCGCCAAGATGGTCGCACAGTTCCAGGCGGGCGAGGTGCCGGTCTTTTTGATCTCGCTCAAGGCGGGCGGCGTGGGCCTTAACCTGACGGCGGCCGACGTGGTAATCCACTACGACCCGTGGTGGAACGTGGCGGCGCAGGACCAAGCGACTGACCGCGCGCATCGTATTGGCCAGCAACATACCGTGACCGTGTACAAGCTCATCGCCAAGGACACGATCGAGGAGCGCATTATGCAGATGCAGGAGTCCAAGCGCGACCTGGTCAACAGCGTGCTCGGCGGCGACGGCATCTCGTCGGCACTGTTCACGCGCGAGGATGTTCTGGCGCTGCTCGGCGGCGACGGGCGCTAGCCGCGCGCGGGGTGGGACTGCTGGAGTGGGCAGGACGGTCGACGCATTTTGGCCCGACCGCTTGCCTGGTCCGTTATGTGTTCATTTGCAATGCCGTGGATGGTTTGTCTGCCTTTGGGCATAAGAACCATCAAGAACATTGGCACATCAGCAAAGGAGAACATCATGGCGAAATTCTTTAAGGACCCCGACGGTAAGCTCATCGCTGCCCTTGGCGACGACGTTGCGACCCCTGCCGGTTGCACGGAACTGACCGCAAACACTGAGGACGCGGCGCACGAGAAGCACGTGCCTGTTGTCGAGACCGAGCGCGACGGTCACGTGATTCGTGCACGCGTTGGCTCGGTCGAGCACCCCAGCCTGCCCGAACACTACATTGAGTGGATTGCGCTTGAGGCCGAGGGCCGCTTAGAGGTTCATTACCTTGAGCCCGGCATGAAACCCGCGACGTTTTTCGCGGGCGGCTCCAAGACCGGTACCGTCTATGCCTACTGCAACCTGCACGGGCTGTGGTCCGCGACATTCTAGGAGCGCGCCCCCGCTCGGGGTATCATAACTAGCATATGCACATGCAAGCGCCGGCTGCATTATGCGGCCGGCGCTTTTACTACGATTTCGATGGTTTACGACGGAAAGGGCTGGGCCATGAAGCTCGCGCTTGCACAGATCGATATGCGCCTGGGTGATATTGAGGGCATTTGCGGCCGCATCGAGGACCAGGCTCGTCTGGCCCACGAGCGCGGGGCGCGCGTGCTGTGCGTTCCGGCTCCGCTCTTTATGGGCGCCATGCCCGGTGGCCTGGTGGGCGCTGCCGACTTTGAGCACGACGTGCTTGCCGGTTTGACTGGTGTCGCCGAGCGTATCCAGGAGCTTGACATGATCTGCATCGTGCCCGCGGCGGTTTCGTTTGAGGGCCAGCCGCTGCTCGACTACATGATGCTCAAGGACGGTCATGTGGTGCCGGCGCGTTCGAGCATTGCCCTGCAGCGTGGCGAGAACAACGACACACGTTGGGCGCCGCCGGTGTTCGACGTGGACGGCGTGCGCATCGCCGTGATTTTTGACTTGGACCGCGAACTCGAGATGTTGCCGACCGGTGTTGACCTCATTGCGTATTTCCAATTCAACGCGTTTGACATGACCGACCGCGAGACTGCCGCCATTGCTGCCGTTCGCAGCGGCGCCTACCGCAAGATCGCATCCAAGCGCAGCGTGTGGTTTGCCTGCATGGCGCCGGTCGGTGCCTATGACGAGTCGGTGTATACCGGCGGTTCGTTTGTGCTCGACGACTGCGGTCGCGTGGTGGCCCAGGCGCCGTGCTTTGAGGAGAGCCTGCTGGTTCAGGAGATTCAGCGCGGCGTGATGCTCGATGCCCTGGAGGATCACGAACTGCCCGAGTTCCGTTCCGAGGAGTGGCTGTGGCAGGCGCTGGTGCTCGCCGTGCGCGACAACGCCCGAGCCCACGGTGCGTCGCGTGCTGTGGTGACACTCGAGGGTGACTTGCCGTCGTCCCTGCTGGCGGCGCTGGCCGTCGACGCTCTGGGCCCGCGCAATGTGATTGGCCTGGTGCTGGGGCGCAACCGTATCTTTACGCCGGCGCAGGAAGAGGCCGAGGCTGCCCGCTGTGCCGCCGTCCGCGCCATCGCCGAGCGTCTGCACATTCGCACCGTCGAGCGCGATGCACCGGATGCGGCGCGTGTGCTCGATCGCGACGTGTCGGCGGGCGATGCCGAGCGTCTGCGCTCGCGCACGTTGGGCCTCATGCTGGAGGACACGGCGCTCGAGCTGGGTGCGATGGCGCTGAGCCCGCTGTCCAAAACCGAGTACGCGCTGGCGGCGCCGGCGCTTTGCGGCGGCTACCAGGGCGATTACGCGCCCTTTGGCGATGTGTACCTGTCGACGCTTGAGTTTGTGGCGCGTGTGCGCAACCGCACGTCTGCCGTGGTGCCCCAAGAGCTCGTGAC
>CABQXG010000125.1 GCA_902468045.1 uncultured Collinsella sp. | reverse complement strand
TCATAGAGCGTATCGTAGAACAGAACACCACTTTCGCGGATCGGCGTGTTCTTGGAAATGAGCGCGACCTCTCCCAGGTGAGCAGCGCCCTCGTCAGTATCGATGATACTTGCGAGCGTTGCCTTGCCCACGCGGGCGTCGTAGTCCACCACGCGGCCGCCCTCGAACTTAATCCAAAAATCTTCGACCTTATTGCCGTGATGGATGAGCGGCATGGCCGAGT
Organism: uncultured Collinsella sp.; assembly: GCA_902468045.1. Taxonomy (GTDB): domain Bacteria; phylum Actinomycetota; class Coriobacteriia; order Coriobacteriales; family Coriobacteriaceae; genus Collinsella. The sequence continues at coordinate 4,626 of CABQXG010000125.1, read as the reverse complement.
ACACGATACCGTCGGCGCGCATGCGATCGGGCGAAGTGAAGACTTCCTCGGTGGGAATGTTGGGGAAGAAGGGGTGCCCATCGGGCGTCTTGCCCTTGCCGCCGGCCCACTCGTGACCTTTCGTCATGCCAATCGTCAGATCGGTTCCATTTGCCGCGTTGTAATGCAGGTAGTCGAAACGATTGTCGTTCAGGAAACGCAGGTTCTTTTCGAATGCGGCGTCATGGAGTTCCCAGTCGCTCTCTGGGTCCTGGCCATCGGCGCGCGCGGTGTGCAGAATCGCATTCCACAGCTTATAGATTGCAACCTCATCGGCGTCTCCCGGGAACACCTCGTGCGCCCAAGCCACGACCGGAGCGCCGGCGATGCACCACGGATTGATGTTGTAATCCAGTCCACGGCGGAAAACTTTGCACTGCGTATTCCTCGCCTTTGATGCCGCGGCCGGCTTGGCTGGATCGATGCCCTTGAGGGCCGCAGGATCCGCACCCTCGATAAAGACAAAGCAGGCACCATCCTGGGCCAAGGAATCCAGCTGCATGCGCTTCCACTCGGGCGTCTGCTCAAAATAGCTTTTCTCGACATGCTCGTACGTGAGCCTCGTCACGGCATCATCGGCCCAAATGACCGTCACGTGGCCGGCGCCGGCAGCATAGGCCTCCGCGACCACCACGCGCGCAAACGGCGCGCACTCGACCGGAGACTGAACGACGACCTCCTGGCCGGGCTTGACGTTTACGCCCTTGCGGACGACCAGACGCGCGTAGTTTTTAATCTTGGGCTCCAGGGCCTTCATGCCCTCCAGAGCCTCTTCGACCGTCAGGGCAGCTCGAATCATGTGCCACTCCATCTATCTATAGAACAGTAAAAAGGCGCGCCGCAAAAACGACGCGCCTTATATCTTAGCGATAAGTATGTATGCAAACGCTACTTCTTCTTGGAGTCCTTCTTGTCCTCCTCGGCAGCCGCGCGCTCAATAAGAGCGTTGAGCTTGTTCTCGGACATGCCCTCGGCCTGCGCGCGGTACATGTTGCGCAAGGGACGAATACGAGCGAAGTCATAGATAAAGTCGCCCAAAATGATGACGTAGGACAAAACAATGCCGACCATCTGGACAGGGCTGGACACCATGCCAGCGGGAGCGAAGTACAGCGAGGCCCAAATTGCCACGACGAGCACCATGCCAATGGCGAGCACAATCCACCAGATGCGACGGCGCTTGGTGTAGTCCTCGTCCTGCTTGAGGAGGATATTCGACACCGTATAGATGCGGTCCTCCTTGGCGCGCTGCTTAGCCTTGCGGGCGCGCTTCTCCTCTTTAGAGAGGCCCTCGAGGTTCTCGCCCTTCTCGAGCTCTTTGCGGCGTGCCTTAGACGAAGCCGGCACGACGCGAACGGAGCTCGCTGCTTGGCGGGCGGGCTTAGCAGATGCGGCAGACTTGCGCGCAACCCCGGTAACTTCGTGGGATTGCGTGCGCTTGTTCGTGGCGCTACGGGTACTCACTTATGCGTTCTCCTTCATGCTTGTGAACTGGGAGCCCGTGATGATCTGGAAGGCCTCGCGATAGCGCTCGGACGTGCCATCGATGACCTCGGCGGGCAGGTGCGGGGTCTCCCCCGTCATATCCCAGTTGGCCTTGAGCCAATTGCGGACGAATTGCTTGTCGTAGCTAGGCTGGATCTTGCCCTCCTCGTAGCTGGCAGCAGGCCAGAAACGGCTGGAGTCGGGCGTGAGGCACTCGTCGATCAGCGTGACCTTGCCATCAATAACACCAAACTCGAACTTGGTGTCGGCAATGATGATGCCACGGGTCGCGGCGTACTCGGCGGCAGCCTTGTAGATCTTGAGGGAAAGGTCGCGAATCTGCGTGGCGATGTCCTCGCCCACGATCTCGCAGCAACGCTCGAACGAGATGTTCTCGTCGTGGTCACCGATCTCGGCCTTCGTGGACGGCGTGAACAGCGGCTCAGGAAGCTTGGAAGCCTCGGTCAGGCCCTCAGGCAGCTGGATGCCGCAGACGGTGCCGTTCTCGTCGTAGGTCTTCTTGCCCGAACCGGTCAGATAGCCGCGGACGATGCACTCGATAGGAATCGTCTGGGCCTTCTTAACCAGCATGGCGCGGCCAGCGAGGTAGTCACGATACTCAGCAAACTCCTCGGGGAAATCCGCCGGGTCGATGGAAACGAGATGGTTGGGGACGATGTCGGCAAACTTATCGAACCAGAATGCCGAGATGCGATTGAGTACCTCTCCCTTAAACGGAATCTCGTCGGGAAGAATGAAGTCGAACGCAGAAATGCGGTCGGTGGCGACCATCAGCAGGTTTTCACCGGCATCGTAAATATCACGAACCTTGCCACGGGAATCCGGACGACGCTCCATCGTTGTCACGTGAGTCACTCCTTACCTAAATACGACAGAAATGCGGGTTCTTTCCCGCATGTTTTCGCAAACTCGGAGCGGCAGGGACGCGGCCCCTCCTTCACCGAATAGCGAAAAGCTAGTGCTCCATTGTAGTAGATGCCGCGTCTGCCGTGTGCTCGCGGGGCAGATGAATTGTAAAAGTCGTACCCTTTCCAAGCTCCGACTCCACGGATATGTAGCCATGGTGACGCTCGACGATCTGCTTGGTCACGGCGAGGCCAACGCCCAGGCCGCCAGCTTCGCGGGCGCGGCTGGCATCGGCGCGCCAAAATCGTCCGAAGATACGCGACAGATCGTCCTTGGCAATACCGATACCGGTATCAGAAACGGCAATGCTGACGTGCTTGCGGTCACTGAGCACCGACACCACGACCCAACCGCCCTCGGGGGTGTAGCGCATGGCGTTGCTCATGAGGTTGATAACACATTGCGTGATCATGTCGGGATCGGCCTCGACGACATCGTCGTGACCCTGGGTCTCGTCCGCAAAACGCAGGCGCAGATCGCGGTCGACAAACAGGCGCTCCTGGGCATTGACGATGGAACGCACGAAAGGAACCATGTCCACCGGCTCAAGGTTGAGCGGAGCCGCGCTGTTTTCCATGCGCGACAGGTCGAGCATCTGCTGCACCAGACGAGCCAAGCGACGCGTCTCGGAAGCAACGGTCTCCAAATGCTCATCGTCGGTGGGATACACGCCATCCTGCATGGCCTCGACCGTTGCGAGCATGGCCATAAGCGGCGTGCGAAGCTCGTGTGCAACGTCTGAGGTCAGGCGCTTCTCGTGTTTCATATCCTTCTCGAGCGAAGTGGCCATCTCATCGAAGGTCTCACCCAGCTGATCGATCTCGTCATCACCGCGCAGTCCCGTGCGAGCCGACAGGTCGCCGTCACGGATTTGCTTTGCGGTACTGGTGATGCGATGAATCGGCTTGGTGAGCATGCGCGACACGAGCGATCCGATAACGACCGAAATGCAGATTGCAACAACCGCGGCGAGGGCCATGGCGTTAAAGGTCTTCTCCCTAAACGCAGAGTCCGCCTTGGTGAGCAGAGCGTCGGAGCCGATGGCCCACAGCTTTACCTGACCGACATGCTCGCCGGAAGACGTTACAATCTCGACGTCAGCAACGCTATCGGAGTCGGTTGGAGCAGACGAAACCGGGCTATGCGATGCCCTCTTGCCGCTCGTGTCGTCGGTCGTAGCCTGGTTTTCGCGTACATCGGCGGTGGCGCTTGCCGAGGGCCAGGAATCGTCATAAACGATCACGCCCTTTTTATTGACGACCTGCATGCCCAGATCGTCGGAAACCAAACTCGACGTTGCGACCGTGCGCAGTTCTCCCGCGGTCCAAGAGCCGTTTTCCTCATATGAGGTTGCCAACTTCTCGGCAGCGGAATTTGCGATTTCGACGATATTGGAGCGTGTGTAATCCGAAAAGACCGTGCCCCACACAACAGAGACAACGCCCACCAGCACCAATACCGTCATGAGCGATGTCAGAGCAAAAGCAAGTGCCATGCGCGAGGGATAGCTCATCGTTGGCCGTGAATCGGAACGAGGCGTGTTCCAACTAGCCTTGGAACCCGCCTCGCTCTCCTGCTTGTGCTTTTGTCCGATTTCAAAGCGCGCAGGTGTCATATGTGATTTCCCTATTTCTCGTCCGACTTATCGGTCTTGGCCGGAGCCTCGAAGCGATAGCCGACACCATGGACGGTGTAGAGCCACTTGGGCTTCTTGGGATCATCGCCCAGCTTGGCGCGAAGATTCTTCACGTGGCTATCGATGGTGCGCTCATAGCCCTCAAAGTCATACCCGAGCACTTTCTCGACCAGCTCCATGCGGTTATACACACGGCCGGGATGGCGGGCAAGCGTGGTGAGCAGCTTGAACTCGGAAGCCGTCAGGTCGACTTCCTTGCCCTCGACCAAGATCTTGTGGCCCGAGATATCGATGACCAGATCGCCGAAGTCGAGTACCTCGACGGCGGGCTCGTCGGCCTGATGGGCACGGCGGAACAGAGCGCGAACGCGGGCGACGAGCTCGCGCGGCGAGAACGGCTTAATCAGATAGTCGTCGGCGCCGAGCTCAAGACCGATAATACGGTCCTCGATCTCACCCTTGGCAGTCAGCATGATGATTGGCATCTCTGAAAACTCCCGGATTGCCTGACAGACCTCAAATCCGTCATGCTTTGGAAG
>CABQXG010000124.1 GCA_902468045.1 uncultured Collinsella sp. | reverse complement strand
CCGCTTTCAATCATGTAAATCGCCGTATCTACTCTGCAGACGAAGATCCACCATCAACGATTGCCTGCTCGGACTCAGGAATCCCATCGGCACCCGTGCTCTGTTCTTGCTCCACCTCTTCGCTGATTGCGGAGGCGGGGGTCGAGCCCTTCGCACCCACGATGTAGGCGGCCCCAAATCCTAACGCAATGGCAATCAAGGTCAAAATCACGTAGACAGGCCAATGGCGCTTAATATACGAAAACACGTTGACTCCTTAGAGCTCCGTCTACGAACGGCGGATAACCTCGGTCACAACCTCGGATACCGTGGCAATGTTCGTCGGGTTGACATTGTGGGGCAGGTCGTCCTCGGTACGAGCGCAAGCCAGGCGCGTGCCGTCCACGCCGGCGATGGTGAGGGCTCGGCGGCTCGCCTCGAGCGCGGCATAGGCATCGGTCTTGGCATAGGGCATCTCGAGCGCGCCACAATCGACATGGAACGACTTGCAGACCTTGCTGACCAGGTTCATGATGCGGCGATCGCCCTTGAGCAGTTGTTGTTCGCCCTCGACCGTCACAACCGAAAGCCTACCGGCGCCGACGGATTCAAGATTGATGAAGAATACGCCGCGGAGCTTATCGCGATGCGAAGCCAAGAAGGCCTTCATGCCGGCGCCATCACAATCCGAGGCGCCCGTTGCCACAAACCAGATATCGTGACCGAGCAGCTCATCATCGCCCATAGAGGCGACAGCCGAGAGCATATCTTCGGAAGAAGCGCCATCGGAAGACGTAGCGCCACCCTTCCAGCCATCGTTATCGTCCTCGAAGTTATCCCACGAACCGATACCGCGACCGGACTTCTTGGCATCGTAATCGTCTTCGACGCCCAGCCAGTCACTCATGCTGTCCTGCTCGTTTTTCTTTTTACGACCGAACAGGCCACCCAGGCCGCGCTTACGAGACTTGGGCGCCGCCGGGGCGGGAGCCGAAATGGTCTCGATCGGCTGCGCTCCCGACGCAACGGGCATGGGAGGCGCAACGGGTGCCGATGTGGGTTCGGGACCTTGGGCGGTAGCAAAGGGGTCGTTGACCTGGGCAGAGGGATCGGGAAGGTCGAACAGCGACGTGCGAGACGCAACGTTTGCCTGCTTCATAGACGGCAGCGACGGATCGGGGACCGAAGCCAGCGGAGACGAGGAGGGTGCAGGCGACGGTGCCGACGCCGGATCGGGAACATTCATCTGCGGACGCGGCGATGCTTGGGAGGAAATCTGGGCCATAAGGGAATCGACCGTTTCGTCCTGGGTGGGAGCGACATTGGCAACCGTGGCACCGGAACCACTCGGGGTCGGCATGGTGAAAATCTGCGTGGAGTAAGGTCTCGACTCATCCGTTTCGAGAGTCTCGGAAACCACAGACACTTCCTCCTGCTCGGCCTCGGTCGAATCATCTTGCTCGGCTGCCGCGTATTGCTCTTCGTCAGAGTTGGCCTCGACGGACTCGTCCTCGGCGGCATCTTGGATTTCGGCAGCATCAATAGGCTCGTCATCGTCCACCGCGTCGCCCTGTTCATCGGAAACAGGAAGGGGCTCGGCAATCGCGGTGCCTTGCTTTTCAAACGTTATCGTGGAATCGAACTGCGCGGCATCAAACGACATGGTGCTATCGACGTGCTGCTGGGCCTCGAAAGACGTCGTCGCCTCAACAACATCCGCGGACGCCGGTTGCTGGGACTCAAAGGACGTTGTAGCTTCGGCGGCGTCGACGGGCGCGGACTGCATAGCCTCGTTCTGCTCGAACTCTTGCGCCGCGTGCTCACGTGCCGCCTCGGCTGCCTGCTGCTGAGCGATAGCCTCCTGCTCGGCAGCCTCGCGTGCGGCAGCGCGCTTCTCCTCGAAATCGTCGACAAATTTCTTGCCCTTTGCAAGCGCACCCTTAAAGAAGTTGGAAGCGCTGGCGCCAATCGAAGAGAACGCGGATGCAATATCGGCATGGGGCGTTGCCGCGGGAATCTCGGCCGAGAAATCAGTATCGCTCTCGTAAGACACGCGCCTCGGCTGTTCAACGTAATCGTCGTCAGACTCGTCCGCAACGTCTTGCGCCGGCGCGGCGGGAGCCAAAATGTCCAGTCCTGCCGCGGGATCGATCGCGGACACCGCCTCGGACTCGGCAACGGCAGCGGTAACCGTGGCAGACTCATCATCCGCAGTGACAACGGGCGCAGGCTCGGGCTCAAACGTCGGCTCCTCGCCCTCCTCGTAATCGAGCGTGCAGGACTCGGGAAGCATTCCGAGCGCACGGATGGCATCCGAACCAAAGCGGATGTTGCCGGCGGCGTTGCGATAGAGCTTGGGCTCGGGCTCGACCGCGGCAGGTTCCTCCGCCGACTCGGCAGCGGGAACCTCGTCATTGAACTCTTCGGCCTGGACAGCCTGATTCTGATCCTCGGGCACGATAGCGCCGATCAGCGTCTCGTCGGCAGATGCACCCTCAAAGCCCTCGATCTGCTCGTCGAAAGCCTCACCCTGTTCGGGCTCGGTCTGAGCGTCGGGAGCAATCGGCTGACCGAACTCGTCCTCGGCGTAGGTAGGCTCTTCGTACTCGATGGTGTTGCCGTAGTCGTTTTGCTGCTGGGCCGCGGCATACTCCGCCGCGGCACGCGCCATTTCCTCGGCCCGGCGCTTTTGCTCGCCAAAATACGTATCGAACGGAATATCGTTGGGAAATTCATTTTCGCCCTGATAAGGGGCAACGTTGTCCATAACACCAAGCATGGCGGCAACAGAAGACTTGTTGCACACCGATCCAGACGTATAGGGGAGCACGAAACGGTTGGCAATAATATTTACCGCGTTGGCAAGCGCCACCAGCGAAACGAGAATCGCTACGATCCACAGCAGGACCTTGAGCGCGCCGGGGAGCGGCAGGATGCGCAGAACGGCCACGGCGGCGGGAACGATCGTCGCCACCGGCAGCGACTTTGCGACCAGCGCGCGATAGGGCGCATAGGGCTCGCGCGCGAACAACTCGGCGCGAGGAGAATCATAGTGGGCCACCACGACCACGGGACGATTGCGCGGAGACGCGAGCGGGCCCGAAGCCTTGTGATAGGCGATGACATTTTGGCTCACGCCCGTTTTGCCCAGGCGCGAAATGACAGGACGGCCCATACGCTCGAGCACATACAACACCGCGCCGACAATTGCCAGCAAGGTGCCGACCAAACCGACGCCTCCGCCGATACCCATGAGCAAGGCGCCCGCAAAAGCCAAAATACCCGTTACGGCAAACGCCAGCCTGCTGGGTGCAGGAGCATTAAACTCCTGCACCTCGGGATCAAAACCGTGGTTGCGGAAAATCTGAGCGATATCCTCGGCAGCCAAACGCTCCTCTTCGCTGCACGCGGGCGTGATGCCGGTGTTCTGCAGCAGGTGGTTAATATAATTCTGGGTGTTCGCCATGTGCGCTCCACATCCATAATCCGACAAATAGGCCCAGTGCTTGCACATTAGGACCGTATATAGTCGAAAGTATACCCCGAGCGGACGCAAACGGCGGAATTCCGATTACGTTAACGCCTCATACGGACATGGATATAGCCTAATCTCCATATCGGACTAAAATCATGGCATCGAACAACCTTCTCATGCGAGGATTCTATGACGGCAAGCACAACGACCGCAGCAAATAAAAAGAGTTCGGCAGAGCCGGGATACGACAAAACTGCCCAGCGTATCCTCAATCTTTTCTTTGTGCTCAACAGTTCTCCCGAACCGCTGACTACCGAGCAGATCGTTTTGGACTCCGATTTGGGCTACGGCTCGGGCAATACCGATTCGGACAAACGCAAGTTTCGTCGTGACCGCGAAAAACTACTCGAGCGCGGCATCGTGATTAAGGAGGTTCGCGCACCCGGCTCCCAGGAAACCGAAGAAAGTGCCTGGGCCGTCGACCGTGACCACACGTTTGCCGCCGGCGGTCTGATTACCGCCGAGGACGCAGACATCCTTATGGACGCCATAGACCAGATGCTCGCCGCCGGATCGTCCACTTTTTCCACCCCGCTCGCCGATATTCGGTCCAAGATCGCATACCTGACCGGCGAGGCGGACGTCCCGGAGACGCGTGCCCTGCGCTCTCCTATGGTTGATGCCGTATGGAGCGCTTTCGCCGAGCGTTGCGCGCTGCGCTTCCTGTATCAAAACGGACGCGGGGAACAGCGTCAACGCACCGTCTGCGTCTATGGCATGTTCGAGCGCGAGGGCATTTCGTATTTCTGCGGTCTGGATGATGCATCCGGTACCGTTAGGACATTTCGCTGCGACCGCATCGTCCGCGCCTGGAAACCTTCCGGCTTTTACACCATCCCCAGCGACTTTAACCTCAACGACCAGCTGTTCTTTGAGTTCGATTTTGCCGACCGCGACCCCATCGCGGCCACATTCTCGTTTTCCGCCGAGACGCCGGCAGACATGGTCCACGCCCTTACGCAAGGACGCGGAAGCCTCGATCGCGCAGACAAAGGATGGACATGGACCGTTGGTGTGCGCGACCTAGATGCCGCCGCCTCATTTTGTATGGAGCACAGCGCCGACAACATGAGGCCCGTAGCGCCCGACGCACTCAAACAGGCTTGGAACCGCCTCACCGAAAGGACGGTGAATGTCCATGTCCGTGCGTAAACTCACGAGCGAGCAAAGGCTCTCGCGCGCCATCGACATCATGGAAGCCCTCTATGCCGTTGGCGAGAAGGGCATGGAGCGCAGTGAAATCTGTAGTCGCTTCGACATCACCAGCGCTTCACTCGATGAGATTATCGGCATCATTTCGACGCTCGCCGACCGGGAATCGGGAGCACGCGTCATCTGTGAATGCCGTGACGAGCGCGTCATTCTGACGGGCGAGGCGGGCC
>CABQXG010000123.1 GCA_902468045.1 uncultured Collinsella sp. | reverse complement strand
TCTGTCAATCGTCCGCTATCGTACGGCGGTCAAGGACCCGCTCGATCTGCTGTATTTGTTTTGGGCCATTACCACGGGCATTACGGCAGGCGCCGGCATGTATGCGCTCGTGGGGCTTACGGCGGTGGTGATCGTTGCGATGATCGCCGGCTTTGCGAGCCACCAGGACAAGGCGCGCGTGTACATGATGGTCATCCACTACACGGGCCAGACCACGGGCGACGACATCGTGCGTGCATTTGGTCGCACCAAGTTCACCGTCAAGTCCAAGACCATGCGCGGCGACAAGGTCGAGATGGCCGTCGAGGTTTTCTCGGACGGTGTGGATATGCCCTATGCTGACGCCATCCGTGCGCTCGACGGCGTGGAGGACCTGACGTTGATTCAATACAACGGCGAATACCACGGCTAACTTTGTTCCGTCGTTCTAACGAACGCCGGACCGCTCGACGCTGCGCACGCATCTGCCGGGCGATCTGCCGCTCAAACCGTCGCTCGCGTACATGAAGTACGCGTCGCTCCTCTTTCGCGGCACCTCGCCACGGCGGCTGCGCGCTCGCTGACGTTTGCTTGACCTGGGCTGTTGAAATGATCCATGTGGCTCGCCCCATTTGCTCAATTTGCCGGTATGGGTTGGGTATCATTGTGTAAGCGATTTCAATGACAGGGGTGCTCGTGGTAAAGATGAAAGATGTGGCCGAGCTGGCGGGCGTTTCGAGCGCCGCCGTCTCGCGCTACGTCAACGGTGGATATATCTCGGCGGATAAGGCCGAGCGCATTAAGCAAGCGATTGAGCTGACCGGATACGTGCGGTCCAGCCAGGCTCGCGCGCTGCGCACCGGATCCACCAAACTCATCGGCGTCATCGTGCCTAAAATCAACTCGGAATCCGTAAGCCGCATTACCGCCGGCATTGGCCTGGTGCTCGGTCGCCGAGGCTACCAGATGCTGCTCGCGAATACTGACAACGTTCCAGAACCACCCGGTCGATGGCATCGTGCTCGTGGCGACCATGATCACCGACGAACATCGCGTGGCCATTGCGTCTTGCCGTGTGCCCATTGTGCTGATCGGCCAAAACGTCGAGGGCGCGGCGTGCGTCTATCACGACGATTACGAGGCTGCCTTTGAGCTGGGCCATGCGCTTGCGGGCCGCGTGGACGGCAAGATCGCCTACATTGGAGTTACCGAAGAGGACCGCGCGGCCGGTTTCGACCGTCGTCGCGGTTTTGAGGCCGGCTTGCGCGCCGCGGGCAACCCGCTCGATGCCGCCTTGATTCGCCTGGGCTCGTTTACGCTCGACTCGGGCTATGGTGCGGCGCGTGAGCTGCTTTCCGTCGCTCCCGATGTTTCGTTTATCGCCTGCGCGACCGATACCATGGCGGCGGGCGCGCTGCGTGCCATCGATGAGGTTCGCGGCATAGGCGAGGGCATACACCGTGTGAGCGGCTTCGGCGACAACGCATTTTTGCGCGCGCTGACGGGCGGCATTCCCACCGTGCATTACGGCTACCTGACAAGCGGCGTCGAGGCGACCAATATGTTGCTCAACGCGCTCGATGGCGAGGAGGGGGAGAGCGGTCTCAAGACGCTCAAGCTCGGCCATCAGCTTATGAATGTCTAGGCCTTGGGCACGTCTGCCTGCCACTGAGACCCCTGTTTTTGCTTCAAAACTACCTTTCGCCGGCTTTTTCCTACCGTTCACCCTACTATGAAAACGATTACAGTGTATGTGTCAAAGATGGCCGGGTGCACATGCGCCCGTTGGAGGAAAGGGAAGTTATGGACTACCGCAAATCAGCCCAAGAGGTGCTCGACAACGTCGGTGGCGCCGACAACGTTGTTTCGGCCGCACACTGCGCCACGCGTCTACGCCTGGTGATTGCCGATAATTCCAAGGTTAACAAGGAGGCCATCGAGAATGTCGATGGCGCCAAGGGCGTCTTTGAGGCCCAGGGCCAGCTCCAGATTATTTTTGGCACTGGCACCGTCAACAAGGTCTACGAAGAGTTCATCGCGCTCAGCGGCGTCGAGGCTGCCACCAAGGCCGAGGTAAAGGAGGCCGCGGCTCAGCAGCAGAACATCTTTATGCGTGCCATTAAGGTGCTCGGCGACGTCTTTGTTCCCATCATCCCCGCCATCGTGGCTTCGGGCCTGCTGCTGGGCATTATGAGCGCCCTCAACTTCATGGCCTCCAACGGCTTTATCGCGCTCGACACCAATAACTTTATTTATAAGATCGCCGACTTGGTCTCGGGCACGTCCTTTGGCATTCTGCAGATCCTGATCGGTTACTCCGCCGCTAAGGCCTTTGGCGCCAACCCGTATCTGGGCGCTGTCGTCGGTGGCGCATTCATCAACTCCTCGCTGCAGAGCGCCTACACGGTTGCTTCCGAGGGCGTTCAGACCATGGTTACTGTTATTCCCGGTGTGTACAGCTTTGAGTGGGTCGGCTATCAGGGCCATGTGATCCCCATCGTTATCGCCTGCGCCATTCTGGCCTTCCTCGAGAAGCGCCTGCACAAGATCGTTCCCGAGATGTTCGACCTCTTTGTGACTCCGCTCGTCTCGGTGTTCGTGACCGTGCTCGTGACGCTCGTTGCCGTCGGCCCCATCTTTGTCTGGGCCGAGAACGCCATCCTCGGTCTGATCCAGGCCCTGCTGACCCTGCCCTTCGGCATCGGTTCCTTTATCGTCGGCCTGTTCTATGCTCCCACGGTCGTTACCGGTATCCACCAGATGTACACCGCCATCGACCTGGGCCAGCTCGCCCAGTACGGCGTGACCTACTGGCTGCCCATCGCCAGCGCTGCCAACATCGCCCAGGGTGGCGCCGCGCTCGCCGTTGCCTTTAAGACTCGCGATGCCAAGATCAAGGGCCTAGCGCTTCCTTCGGCTCTGTCTGCCTTCATGGGCATTACCGAGCCTGCCATCTTCGGCGTGAACCTTCGCTTCTTTAAGCCCTTCATCGCCGGCTGCATCGGCGGCGGTTGCGGTGCCCTGGTCTGCGCGCTTACTTCGCTGGCCGCCTCCGGCACGGGCGTTACCGGCATCTTCGGTATCCTGCTGTGCCTGGCCCAGCCCGTGCAGTACGCGATCATGTTTGCGGTCGCCGCGGTCGTGTCCTTTGCCGTCTCGTTTGTCCTGTACAAGGACGAGCCCAAGGCTTCCGAGCAGGCCTAAGAGCTTTTGATTGAGGGGATGCCCGCGGGTTGTATGCTCACGGGCGTTTCCTGTATCTGGTGCCGTTCTCTGGCGCCTTGTTACTTTCGATCCGTTAGGACTTTGATATGTCTAATGCACTTGGTCGCGACCTTGCAAAGCTGGTTGCCGCTGTTGACGCTGCCGCCTCTGAGTGCGGTCATGGCGCGTATGGCCAGCATTTCCACATTATGCCGCCGGTGGGTTGGCTCAATGACCCCAACGGTCTTTGCCAGGCAGATGGCGTGTTCCATGCCTATTTTCAGTATGCGCCGTTTGATGTCGAGGGCGGCGTTAAGGCCTGGGGTCATGCGACGAGCCGCGACCTTATGACGTGGGACTACGTTGGCGCCCCGCTGTTGCCCGACGAGCCGTTCGATTGCCATGGCGTGTATTCGGGCTCCGCGCTTGTCGAGGACGGTCGCATTCGCGTGCTGTACACAGGCAACGTTAAGCTTTCCGATGCAGACGGCACATACGACTACGTCAATACCGGCCGTCGTGCCGATACCGTCTATGTTGAGAGCGTTGATGGCCTTGCCGGTCGGGAGTTCAGCCAAAAGCGCGTGGTGCTGGCGTCCGAGGATTATCCCGAGGATTTGACCTGTCACGTGCGCGACCCCAAGGTGTGGCGTGACGCGGACGGGCGTTATCACATGGTGCTGGGCGCGCGTCGTCGCGTGGATGGACCGCATATCGAGAGCCGTTTTTGTGCGATGCACGGCGAGGGCGCCGGTCGCGATGTGGGCGAGATCTTGGTGTATGGCTCGGCCGATATGCTGAGCTGGGAGCTCGAGAGCCGTGTGTCTACGCCCGAGCGCTTTGGCTTTATGTGGGAGTGCCCGGGATACCTTGAGCTTGAGGCGGATGGCGGTGTACCGGCGAAGTGGCTGTCCTTCTCGCCCCAGGGGCTCGAGGGCGGTCGTTGGGACCGCGGCAACGTATACGCCGCTGGCTACATGCCTGTAACGGGTGACATCACCGGTGGCGACAGTGCCTATGATCTGGGCGAGTTCCACCTGTGGGACGCCGGTTTTGACTTCTATGCTCCGCAGGAGTTCACGGCCGAGGATGGTCGCCACATTCTGATTGGCTGGATGGGCATGCCCGATGAGCCGACCTATGACAATGCGCCCACCGTGGCGTGCGGCTGGCAGCACTGCATGACAGTGCCGCGTGAGCTTACAGCCGGTGCCGGCGGCGTGGTGCTGCAGCAGCCGGTGCGCGAGATCGAGCACCATTATGCCTCGGTGCGTATGGGGGAGGGTTCGTTGGAGGTTGCCGGCGACACCTGCTTTGACGTTGTTGTCGACGGTGTCGACGGCGCTTTTACCGCAATCGTTGATGGCGAGCTGAAGCTGGCGTTTGTGCCCGCCGAGGGCGAGCTGCCCGCGCGCTTTGAGATGCGATTTACCGATGAGGGCCGCGCTTCTGTCGGCTGCGGTCGTACTGTGCGCTGGGGGTCCGTCGATGAGGTTCGTAACGTGCGCATTGTTGGCGATGCCTCGTCGGTCGAGGTGTTTGTGAACGATGGCTCGCTCGCGTTTTCGACGCGCATCTATCCTGAGGCCTATGGCGTGACCGTTGACGCTCCGGGCGCGAATGTGACCTACCACGCGCTCAACATCTAGGCGATTCGTCGTATATCGGCGCTATACTGCAGCCGTTGCCCACGATGCGGGAAACATCCGCATCGTGGGTTTTTGCTTATG
>CABQXG010000122.1 GCA_902468045.1 uncultured Collinsella sp. | reverse complement strand
GGGTGGCTCCACACGCTCGAGGCCATCTCGCAGCTGTGCATGGCGAGCGCTCGCTACCGTGCTGCCGCCAACTATTCTCGCCGCGTTCTTAAGGCGGAAGGCTATCCCACCCGAGCTGCAGGCACCGTGCTACTCGCCCTCGCTCGCCTGGAAGACGAGGACGGCTTTTTTGCCCTGGCCCACCAGCTCGAGGAGCAGATGGGGGCCGATGCCCTCGAGAGCTCCCCCTGGTACCTACTCGCCCGCACGATCCTGTTGTTCAAAACGAACAAGATGCGCCCGGCGACACGCGCGCTGCGCGAGTTTGCCAACCGCTGCGAGGGCGGCGCGTTCTTTTTGCTGAACCCCATGTATCAGACACCGTACCTTCCCTGCCGGCCCGAACCGCACGACCCCTGGGACCTTTCGCATCAGGCAGTTTGGGAGGCCGACGGCATCATCTCGGATACTCCCGACTTTGCCCCCTGGACCAACGCTTGCGAAGACGTATCGCAGCTTGCCCAGGAATTTGCGCGCCGTTACGGCTTTTAACGGCGCAAACGCCACGACCATGTCATTCACGTTAGGAACGGCTTCATGAACTTCCGCTCATCTCTCGCCTGCACCTCGAGCGATATCGCCCGCTGGGGGCTGCGCTCCGTCCTTAAGCGCCAGGGCGGCGTACTCCCCGGCCGCATCGCCATGAAGATCGACCCCGAGCTGCTAAGCGACCTCGCGGGCCTTGTCGACCGCAGCGTGGTGATCACCGGCACCAACGGCAAGACCACCACCTCCAACCTCATCGCCGATGCCGTTGCCGCCAGCGGCGCCACCGTGGTATGCAACCGCGCCGGCAACAACATGGAGCCAGGCGTGGTTGGTGCCCTGCTCGAGGCCCGCGGCGGCCTCAAGCGAGCCGGCGGCGGCAAGCGCGTGGGCGTTTTTGAGTGCGACGAGCTCTACACCGTACGCGTTCTGCCCAAGCTCAAGCCGACGTACTTTGTGCTGCTCAACCTGTTCCGCGACCAGCTAGACCGCTACGGCGAGATCGACCATACCCAAGACGTCATCGCCCATGCGTTGGAGCTCTCTCCGGCAACAACGCTCATCTACAACGCAGACGACCCGCTGTGTGCCGCAATCGCCGCGCGCGTTCCCAATGCAAGCATCGCCTTTGGCATCGACGGCGCCACCAACACCGAGTCCGACCGCATTAGCGACTCGCGTTTTTGCTCACAGTGCAACGCACCGTTGGAGTACGACTACGTGCAGTACGGACAGCTTGGCGCATACCATTGCCCTTCGTGCGGCTGGGCCCGCCCCGGGCTTGTCCGTCGCGTGACGAACGTGGAGCTCGGCTGCGACGGCTACGGCTTTGACCTGAACTTTGGACCCGATATCGACGCACCCGCAACGCACATCGCCACGCGCTACAACGGCCTGTATATGGTCTACAACGTAGCTGCAGCCTTCTTTGCCGCCCACGAGCTGGGCGTGGACGCAGCTCACCTACAGCCCACGCTCGATGCCTACGTCCCCGCCGGTGGACGCATGGGCCGCTGGGAAATCGCCGGCCGTACCGTCGAGGCCAATCTGGCCAAAAATCCCGTAGGCTTCGATCGGCAAATCCAGTCCATCAAGACGGCAGGCGGCAGGCTCTGCGCTTTCTTCCTCAACGACAACGATGCCGACGGCCACGATGTATCGTGGATCTACGACGTCGACTTTGAGCGCATCGCCGACACAACGGGGCTTGTCGCCTTTGCCGGCGGCACGCGCGCGCATGACATGCAGGTGCGCCTCAAGTACGCCGGCATCGATGCCACGATTATCTCGAATATCGACCAGGCGATCGGTGCCGTTGCGGATGAAGCCGCCGGCGACACTTTCTACGCCGTCGCCAACTACACGGCCTTCCCGCCGCTGGTCAAGGAGCTCGACGAGCTTAAGAGCACCGATGCGAGCTCGGTCGCCTCCCACGCCGTAACGCGCGCCGATGGGAGCGCTGTCCCCACCGACATTGTGCCGGTCGAGCTTTCGCGCCCCCTGCGCATCGTCTACCTGTATCCCGATGCCCTCAACCTCTATGGCGACGGCGGCAACGTCATTGCCCTCGAGCGCCGCTGCGCCTGGCGCGGCATTCCCGTGCGCGTGGACGAGGTCCGCATGGGCGAGTCGCTCGATCTCACCGACGCCGACATCGTCATGATGGGCGGCGGCTCCGATCGCGACCAGCTGGCCGTGGCGCACGAGCTGCTCGCTCAAAAAGACAAGGTCGCGGCCTATGTTGAGGACGGCGGCACACTGCTTGCCATCTGTGGCAGCTATCAGCTGCTCGGCCGTTCGTACTATATGGGTGAGAATCGCCTCGAGGGTCTGGGCGTCATTGCCGCCGAAACCGTGCGCGGCTCCGACCGCCTGATCGGCAACGTCGCCGTCAAGACCGACCTGGCACCCGAGCCCTTTGTGGGATTCGAGAACCACGGTGGCCGCACGCTTTTGGACGCCGAGGCCACGCCGCTCGGAACGTCCGTCGTCACGGGCACCGGTAACAACGGCGACGACGGCTTTGAGGGTCTGATCTACAAGGGCGTCATCGGCACGTACCTACACGGACCGGCACTGCCCAAGAACCCCGAACTCGCCGACTGGCTCATCACCCACGCTCTCGAGCGCCGTGGCGATGCACAGGCCACCGCTCTGCTGCCGCTCAAACCCCTCGACGACGCTTACGAGCACGCCGCCCACGACGCCGCGATGAAGCTCCTCCTCTAACGCCCCGCCACCACAAAGGGGACAGGCACCTTTGTGGTGGTTTTGACCTGCCACGGCAGTTTGTCTCAATCTGTAACATCTAGACCGTTAAAAGTCGTCTTACTGTTACAGATTGAGATATTCGTCCCGACGCCCGCCGTTTGTCTCGATCTGTAACAGATAGAGCCGATTTGCCCGCCCAGATGTTACAGATTGAGATATTTGAAAATCAGGATAGGGAGCCAGCTCCTGTGTGGTGGTTTTCCAGTTTGCCAACGATATACGCGCCGGCAAAAAAGTCTGCTATACTCTTTCCCGCTGTCCCCATCGTCTAGCGGCCAAGGACGCCACCCTTTCAAGGTGGATATCGCGGGTTCGAATCCCGCTGGGGGCACCACAGAATCTGAGAAGCCCGTTACCAATTCGGTAGCGGGCTTTTTGCTACCCATGCGCCGGGATTCGAACCCGACAGGGTGCGGAGCTGAGGAAACGCGCAAGCGTTTTCCAGCGCAGCACGCAAGGAGTGAAGCGACGCAGCGAATGCGGGCGGCGCCAGCCGCACGCGGACATCCCGCTGGGGGCACCAACTCAAAAATGTACGAACCCGTGCGAGTTACCATCGCACGGGTTCGTTCTATTTTGACATTAGATGAAGAGGACTCCGGGCCCTTGCGCTAGATAAACAGCTCGCACTCCTTCCGCTCAGAGCAGGCTTTGCTCAACATCTTGGTAGCCGCAGAGAGCATGACGGGATTTACCGCACGAGCACCTCGCGGGCATACAGACACGCAGCGCATGCAAGAGATGCAGGCCTTTTTATCCACCCGCTTAGGATCGTCTTTATCGATAGCGCCAACAGGACACGCTGCGGCACAAGCTCCGCAGGCGGTGCATCCCCTTGTGACCTTAGGTACCATACCGGCGCCCCCAGCTTTCTTATAAGGACGATTACCCGGAATAGCCGGCTCAGAAGCATCTCCTGCAGATATCTTTTGCTGAATCTGATCCGCAAACCCAGTGAGCTGTGCCGCGTCCTGAGCATCTGGCCGACCGGCGGCAAACTGGCGAACAATAGAATGCTCGGCGATGGCAGAAACTGCCGCGATCACCCGAAAGCCCGCGTCTTTCGCCACGTCCTCAAGCTCGACCAGCGTGTCCTCATACGCGCGGTTTCCGTAAACACAAACCAGAACTGCCCGTGCGCCGTTTCCCCGCATCATACCCAAGCGCTCCACGGCAACAGCCGGGACTCGCCCGCCATACGAAGGCACCGCGATCACGGCTACATCCTCTTTTGTCATCGCAACCGTACGAAAGCCAAGCCCGCTATCGGTCAGATCTACGGCAACGGTTTCCCCTTCTAACGCATTGGCAATGTAGGTAGATACCTTTTCTGTTCCACCCGTCGGGCTAAACAAGATGTCGAATACCTTCATCGAATAATCCTCCCTTTATGAACAAACGCCCGAAACGTCCGCATGTCAAAACAGGTTACAGCTTTTAAGATGCCCTGCGCGAAACGCTTGGTCGGCAGTAAGTTCAAAGAAGGCCCAAGCGACAAAAAAGGGGCCTCGCACAGGCGAGACCCCTTCGCACGCAAAATCAATCGTGTCTGTTACACATAGAACAGAATGTCGTCGTAGGTCGGGACCGGCCAGTAGTCGGCGGCCACGATCTCCTCCATGGCATCCACGGCGGCGCGCAGCGTATCCATAGCGGGAACGACCTCATGTGCATACACGTTTGCCTGCTCCTGGCCATCCAGGGCCTCGGCCTTCTGATGCACGGCGTCGAGCGCCTTGATGGAGTCGTTGATGGTGGTGATACCGTTGCAGAGCTTGTTGAGCGTGTTCTGCTCGCACTGCATGGCGGCCTCAGCACCGGCGGCACGAATAGTCTCAAGGCCCTTAGCGACCTTGGTGGCATAGGCGGTAATGACCGGGCGATAGGTACGACGCGCCTCGCGAACCATCGTTGTGGCCTCGATGTTCATGAGCTTGTTGTACTTCTCGAGCTTGCAGTCGTAGCGGCACTGGGCCTCGGCCTTGGTCAGGACACCCGTCTCCTCAAAGAGCGCAATGGCCTTATCGGAAACAAAGGCGGGCAGGGCGTCGGCCGTGGTCTTGTTGTTGGCAAGACCGCGCTTCTCGGCCTCAACGGGCCACTCGTCAGAGTAGCCGTCACCGGAGAACAGGATGCGCTGGTGGTCGGTCAGGACCTTCTTGCAGTACTCGAGCGCGGCGTCCTGGAACTCATCCTCGGGCGTACCCTCAAGCGCGTCGGCGAAGGACTTGAGCGACTTGGCCACGGCGGCATCGAGCACCAGGTTGGAGTCGGAAACGTTCTGCTCGGAACCGCAGGCACGGAACTCGAACTTGTTGCCGGTGAAGGCAAACGGGGAGGTGCGGTTGCGGTCG